>JAKATI010000024.1 GCA_021828045.1 Pseudomonadota bacterium
CGAGGGCTGATCGATGGCGGGGATATGTTTGCGTCGGTCCCCTGCCCCCGGTCTTGTAGAAACCAGCTTCCGGAATGGGTCAGGGGGCACCCCCTAGCAAGCCCCAATTGTGAGTAATAATGTGAGTAACATGCTTGCTGATTGATTATATTTTATTATAGTATCAATAAGTTACATATGTTTTATGGTGCCGTCTCCCGGCACCATAAAATTAGGCACTTCAAAAGACCCGATCATTGTGTCTTGAGAGTTCGCGATTGGGTGCTCGCTTTGCCAATGGCCAACCAGGGTCTGCCCCGGTAGGAATCCGCCACGATCAGAGCGCTCGCGGTTAACGTCCAGGAGATGGTGAGCTCACTCCATTGGAAAGCCTGTGCAGTGCTTGCCGCCACTCTCGGCACCCACACCAAAAAAGTGAAGAGACCCATCTGTAGCATTGCGAGCGTGGCCGCCAGCCGTGCATAGAGACGGGTGAGAATTCCGACGCCAGCAGCAATGTACATGCTGCCCGTGAAATAGACCCACGTCAGAGGCGAGGGGAGCCAGGCCGGTACGAGCGAAGCGGTAAACTGGAGATAGGCAAAGTGCGAGACGCCAAAAGCGATCAGGGCCAGGCTGTAGAACCCTCTTGCGAGACGGATGCCCGTCTCTCCCGTGACGAAACCCAGGTACCGGTGATCCCGCTTTGTTGAGAATGCCGCGTAGAGAAGCCAGGCACCGGACACGATGACCGCGGTTTCTCCGCAGCTTTCGTAGGGTCCCACGGTTGTAGGCGAGAGAAAGATTCCGGGGGCTTTAAAAAACGTGAACCAAAGCAGGAGGTAAGCGAACAGGAACCGAGCGGCGGCAGCAGCCGTGCATCGGCAGAGCAACCCGATCCCGGATGCCAGGGAGAGCAGGGCACAAAGAGAGACCAAGAACTCGCGTCCCGGCAGAATGCCCGGTACGGGCTGCCAGATCGGGGCGAAATGGCCGCTCGCCAGTCCATACCCTCCAAGAGCAATCAAGGTCGCGGAGAAAAGAGCATGTCCCGGACTTGCCAGACGGAACCCGCACCTTCCTCCCGTGCTGAATAAATCGTTCGAACCGGCTGACGTCACCCGACCAATTCCCCATGCCCGAACCGACGATGGGATTGTAAGCGAACCATCTGGGGATCGGGCATGTCACTCGATGGAGCCTCACGAGTTGCACGAATCCTTGAGCCCAGGCCCCGGACTCCCCATCCAGGGGCCCCCTCGATTGCGAAACGTGGTTTTCGCAATGGGGCCGGTTGCCTCAAAGCGCCCTTTGTAGCAAAATGGAAACGTACGGGCGAACGCTTCTTTTTCCGTTGCCCGGATCCGGATCCCTCCTTCCAGCCACCACAGGGTCGATGCGTACCAGACGCGAACTTGCCAACGCAATCCGGGCACTGGCCATGGATGCCGTGGAACGGGCCCAGTCGGGACATCCCGGGATGCCCATGGGCATGGCCGACATCGCGGAGGTTCTGTGGAATGATTTCCTAAGGCATAACCCCCAAAATCCGCGTTGGCCCGACCGGGACCGCTTCCTGCTGTCGAATGGCCACGGTGCCATGCTGCAGTATGCCTTGCTTCATCTGAGTGGGTACGATCTCACCATCGAGGATCTCAAGGAGTTCCGCCAGCTGCACTCGAAGACCCCGGGACATCCCGAGTACGGCCTGACCCCGGGGGTGGAGGCCACGACCGGCCCCTTGGGCCAGGGGCTGGCCATGGCCGTCGGGATGGCCCTGGCCGAAAAGCGCCTGGCCGCCGAATTCAACCGGCCCGGCTGCCGGCTTGTCGATCACTGGACCTATGTTTTCGCCGGCGACGGCTGTCTCATGGAAGGCATCTCGCATGAGGCGGCCTCGTTGGCGGGAACGCTCGGATTGGGCCGTCTCATTGTTTTCTATGATGACAACGGGATTTCCATCGACGGGGAGGTCGATGGCTGGTTCCGTGACGACACCCCGGCCCGCTTCCGGGCCTACGGGTGGCATGTCACGCCAACCATCGATGGGCACTCTGCGGAAGCGATCCACTCCGCCATCGAGGAGGCGCGGAGCGTGCTGGAACGCCCCAGCCTGATCCCCTGCCGGACGGTCATCGGGTTCGGGGCACCGGACAAGGCCGGTACGGCCGAAGCCCATGGTTCCGCACTCGGTGCGGAGGAGGTGGCCAAGGCTCGCCTGGCGCTCGGATGGAAGGAACCCCCTTTCGTGATCCCGAAAGAGATTTATGCGGCCTATGACCGGCGTGCCCAGGGTGCGGAATGGGAAGCCGAGTGGCAGGAGCGGTTCCAGAAGTGCCAGCGAGAGACCCCCCAACTCGCCCGGGAGTTTGAACGCCGGAATGCCCGGCGGCTCCCGGATGGGCTCGTATCTGATTTCGGGGAATTCCTCCGTTCTGCCCGGAGTGGACCTGCGAAACTGGCGACCCGCAAGGCCTCGCTCCAGGTGCTCGAAGCCCTGGCGCCCCGTCTCCCCGAACTCCTCGGGGGATCGGCCGACCTCAGTGAATCGAATGGCACGCTCTGGCCGGGTGCACGGGTACTGGACCGGGCCCATGCGGACGGTCACTACCTGCACTGGGGAGTCCGTGAGTTCGGCATGACCGCGATGCTCAATGGAGTCACGCTGCACGGCGGCCTGCGGCCCTTCGGCGCCACCTTTCTCGTGTTCTCCGATTATGCACGGAACGCCATCCGCCTGGCCGCACTCATGCAGATCCCCACGATCCTCTTGCTCAGCCATGATTCGATCGCGCTCGGTGAAGATGGCCCGACCCATCAACCAATCGAGCATCTCGCGAGCTTGCGGCTGATCCCCGGTCTCGTCCTCTGGCGCCCCGCCGATGCCGTGGAAACGGTATATGCCTGGAGAGCGGCGCTCGAGGGAACCGGACATCCGACACTGATCGTCCTGACCCGGCAGGGCTTGCCGCTGGAGGAACGGGGAGCCGACCGCGAGCCGGACATCGCCCGCGGAGGTTATATCCTGGTCGAGCCCAGAACCCCGCCCCAGCTGGTGCTGATCGCGACCGGCTCGGAGGTCGCCCTGGCTGTTGCCGCCTCCCGGAAGCTTGCTGGGATCGGTCTCGCCGCCCGCGTGGTTTCGATGCCTTCGATCGAGGTCTTCGAGGCCCAGGATCCGGCCTACCGGGAATCCGTCCTGCCCCAGGCACTCGACCGGCGGCTCGCCATCGAGGCCGGAGCGACCGGCCCCTGGTACCGCCTCGTCGGCTCTCGGGGCGGGGTGCTCGGCATCGACCGCTTCGGCCTGTCCGGACCCGGCGAGGCCGTCACCGCCGCGCTCGGTTTCACGGTCGAGGCCGTGGTGGCCCGGGCGCAGGGGCTCCTCGGGCAGGCTTGAACGCGATCGGCATCCAGGATTCCAGAAGGGGGGACATGACATGACCGCACGGGTTGCCATCAATGGCTTCGGACGGATCGGCCGCAATATCCTGCGCGCCTACTACGAGGATCCGCGTTTTGCCCAGCGCTTCTCGATCGTGGCACTCAACGATCTCGGGAACGCCGGGATCAACGCCCACCTGGCCCGGCATGATTCCGTGCACGGTCGTTTCCCCGGCACCATCGAGGTTGACGGCGAGGACCTCGTCATCGACCACCGGGACCGGCTGCGGGTCGTGAGCGAACGGGATCCGGCCCGCCTCCCCTGGCGCGACCTCGGCATCGATCTCGTCCTCGAGTGTACCGGCCACTTCGCCTCGCGGGCGAAATCGGAAAGCCACCTCAAGGCCGGAGCCCGCAAGGTACTGATTTCCGCCCCGGCCGGGGAGGATCTCCCGACCATCGTCTACGGGGTGAACCACAAGATCCTGAAACCGTCTGACCGGATTGTCTCCAACGCCTCCTGCACGACGAACTGCCTGGCGCCGCTGGCCCATGTCCTGCACCGCGGCATTGGCATCGAGCAGGGCTTCATGAACACGGTCCATGCCGCAACCAATGACCAAGTCCTCCTCGACGTTTATCACACGGATCTCAGGCGGGCGCGTTCGGCTTTCCTGTCCATGATTCCGACGAAGAGCGGGGCGGCTGCCGCCATCGGTCAGGTGATCCCGGAACTCTCGGGCCGGCTGGACGGATTCGCCATCCGGGTCCCCACGGCCAACGTCTCGATCGTCGACTTCACGGCCTGGATGGGACGGGAAACCACGGTCGGGGAAATCGACCGGCTCATGCGGGAAGCCGCATCCGGGGAAATGAAGGGGATCCTGGCCGTGAACGACGAACCGTTGGTCTCGATCGACTTCAATCATGACCCGGTCTCGTCGACCTACGATGCCAGCCTGACCCGGGTCCAGGGACGGCTGGTCAAGATCCTGGGCTGGTACGACAACGAGTGGGGATTCTCCAACCGGATGCTCGATACCGCCTCCGCCCTGCTCGCCTTGAGCGGCACATGAAATGCGCCGGATGACGGATCTTGAGCTCGGGGGACGTCGGGTCCTTCTCCGGGAAGACCTCAATGTCCCGATGGACGGGCGGCGCATCACGAATGCCCGGCGGATCGAGGCAGCGCTCACGACGATTCGCGAGGCGCTTCGTGCCGGGGCTCGTCTGAGCTTGCTCTCCCACCTGGGCCGCCCGGATCCGGGACGGCCGGATCCGGACCTCTCGCTCGCGCCCGTCGCCGAATACCTGTCCCAGGCCCTGGGCCGGCCGGTTCCCCTCCTGCCCTGGAGCGATTCCGTCTGGACCGCTCCCCCTCCGCAGCCGGGCGAGCTCGTCCTCCATGAAAACGTGCGTTTCCTGCCTGGGGAGCGAGCGGACGACCCGCAGCTCGCCTCCCGCCTGGCCGGACTCTGCGAGATTTTCGTGATGGATGCATTCGCCACGGCGCACCGGGCTGAGGCCTCGACCCACGGGATCATCCGCAAGGCCTCCCAGGCGTGTGCCGGACCGCTCCTCCTGCGCGAGGTCGATGCCCTGACGCGCATCATCGAATCCCCCGAACGGCCACTCGTGGCGGTCATCGGCGGCGCCAAGGTCTCGACCAAGATCGAGCTCCTGAACGCGCTTCTGGACCGCGTCGACGGACTGATCCTGGGAGGGGGGATCCTGAACACCCTCCTCTACGCCCAGGGATTTTCCGTGGGCCAGTCGCTGTGCGAGCGCGAGGCGGCGGATGTGGCCCGCAATTTCCTTTCCGTGGCCAGTGCACGGGGAAAGGAGATCCCCATGCCCGTCGACGTCGTGGTCGGCCACCTGCCGATGGCCACCTCGGAAGCCGATGTCCGTCCGATCGAGAAGGTGGCCGCGGACGAGTGGATTTTCGACATTGGTCCCTTGACGATCGCCCGCTACCGGACGCTCCTCACCCGGGCACGGACCCTGCTCTGGAACGGACCGGTCGGAGTTTTCGAATATGACCAGTTCGCGCAAGGCACCGAGGCCATCGCCCAGGCCATGGTCCAGGGTGGGGCCTATACGGTGGTCGGTGGGGGGGACAGCCTGGCGGCCCTGGACCGCTGGCATCTCGCGGAACGGGTGTCTTACTGTTCGACGGCAGGGGGAGCCTTCATCGAGTTCATCGAAGGGCGACGCCTGCCGGCACTCGAAGCGCTCGAGGAGCGGGGGGAGGGGGTGTGATCCGGCGCCGCACCAAGATCATCGCCACGGTGGGTCCGGCCAGCGCCGAACTGGAGACCCTGGCCGCGCTGGTCCGGGCGGGCGTCGACCTCTTCCGCCTCAATTTCTCGCATGGCAGTACGACCACACTCACCGATTGGGCGAACCGCATCCGCCAGGTGGCGGAGGCGTGCCAGACGGAAGTGGGACTGTTGGGCGACCTCGCGGGTCCCAAGATCCGGATCGGGCGGTTCCGGGACGGGCCTGTGCAACTGCGGAGCGGGGACCCCTTCATCATCGATCCCGCCTGCCCGGAAGAGAACGGGAACCAGGAACGGGTCGGTGTGAGCTACGCCCGCCTGCCCGGGGATGTCTCAGCCGGAGACCGCCTGCTCCTGGCCGACGGCCAGATTGCGTTCCGTGTCGAATCGGTGGTGGGCACCGCGATCCACTGCCGGGTCGAGACCGGCGGGGTCCTGTCCGATCTCAAAGGCATCAACCGGGAGGGCGGGGGATTGTCCGCCGAAGCGCTCACCGACAAGGACCGTCACGACATCACGGTGGCCGCGGCACTGGGGGTCGACTACCTGGCCGTGTCCTTTCCGCGCGATGCGGAGGATATCGCCCGTGCCCGCGGCCTGCTCGAGAAAGCGGGTGGTCGCGGGCTCGTGGTGGCCAAGATCGAGCGCAGCGAGGCCGTTTCCAACATCAAAAGCATTCTCGCCGAGTCCGACGCCATCATGGTCGCCCGGGGGGATCTCGCGATCGAGATCGGGGACTGGGAACTCGCGGGTGTCCAGAAACGCCTGATCCGCCTCGCCCAGGAGGCGCGCAGTGTCGTCATCACGGCCACGCAGATGATGGAGTCCATGGTGCTGAGCCCGGTGCCCACGCGGGCGGAAGTCCTGGATGTGGCCAATGCGGTCCTGGACGGGACCGATGCGGTCATGCTGTCGGCCGAGAGCGCGGTGGGACACTATCCGGTCCGGGCGGTCGAGGCCATGGCCCGGATCTGTCTCGGGGCCGAAAAGGATGTCATGACCCAGGTCAGCCTGGAACCCGTGAGCGCCGATGGGCACTATGAGTCCGTGAACGAACTGATCGCCATGGCCGCGATCCACGTGGCCAACCGCTTTCCGATCCGGGCGGTGGCCACCCTCACGGAATCGGGGACCACGCCCCACCTGGCGTCCCGCCCGCGTTCCGCGATCCCCATCTACGCCCTGACGCGCCACGAGGGCACCCGGCGGCGGGTCACCTTGTTGCGCGGGGTCTATCCCGTCGCCTTTGACGTGCTGCACGCCAATCCCGACCATGTCCTGGATGAGGCAGTCGCGACCCTCCGGTCCGTGGGAGCCGTGGAACCGGGGGACTTTGTCCTGTTCACGAAGGGGGACTCCGAGGGCGTGGAGGGAACGACCAACCTCCTCAAGGTGGTTCAAGTGCCGCGCTGAGCCGGCCGGGAAAGTGCTAAAATTACCGCACCTCATGGTTTTTGAATGGAGAGACAGTGATGAAAGCGATCCACCTGCGGCTTGGACAATCGGTCGGGATCTTGATCCTCATGGCGGGCCTGTCCTCGGGCCTGGCACAGGCAGCGGCAGCGCCCAGTCCTGCAATCAAGTCTCTCATGAATACCCAGGGCTGTTTCGCCTGTCACGCGGTCGACATGAAAATCGTGGGGCCCGCCTACGCCTGGGTTGCCTACCGCTTCGCCCACCAGAAGGGAGCGGTGGCCAAGCTCGCCCACAAGATCATCTCCGGCGGTGCGGGGGAATGGAACCCGTGGACCGGCGGGATCGCCATGCCGCCCCATCCGACCCTGACTTTGGCCCAGGCCGAAGCGATGGCGCGCTGGGTCCTTGCGCAGAAGCCCGTCGCTCCGCCCAAGCCGGGATGAGTCCGGACGCTTGATCGAGGACGGGCCGGAGGATCCCCCGGCCGGACTTCACGAGGCGGTCCAGGTCTCCAGTCGGCGACTTTGGGTTCTCTTTCTCTGAACACTCCGGCAGGGTCCCGGGATCTTCCTGTCGGCGGCGGATCCCACGAGCCTCCTGCTCTGCGTCCTTGATCTCGTCGAGCTCGCGCTCAGGGCCAACCGGGTCGTCCCCGTGGCTTTGGGCCGCTTCGGGAGCCTTGTGGTCTCCGGACGGGGCCCGGGTTCCTCAGGCTCGACCGCTTTTCAGGCCGCTCCATCGCCTGGAGCCCGGGCATCCTTTTGGCCTTCGTGATTGCGGGAATCGGGGTGGCCTGGATGAATCACGCGCGTTGGCACAAGGCTTCCTGACCGGGTTGCCAGATCCGAAATCAGGAAAACCGCATCCGGTGCCGGTGACAGGAAGTGGGGGGCAATGCGCAGAAAACGCTCCGGGTTGTCGGTCACGTAGTACCGGGGTTCCGGGGGATCTTCGCGGGATCCCTCCCCTCGGGTGGCCAGGAGTCCCCGTTGACGGAGTGTGCGGGCTGCGGCCAACGCCGTGGTTTGGGCCGAATCCACGATCGCGGTGCCGGCGGGCACGAGACGGGCGAGCAGCGGACGGAAGGGTGGGAAGTGGGTGCAGCCGAGGAGCAGACAGTCGGGGGGTTCGGCCCCGGTGGCGAAGAGCGGGGCGAGATAACGGTTGAGGATGCCTTCCGTCTCGGTCCCCGTGAACCAGCCTTCCTCGGCCAGCGCCACGAGGATGGGGGCGGCCTGGGTGGCGCAGCGGACAGCGGGACGGAGAGCGGCCAAGGCGGCCGGATAGGCGCCGGAACGGATTGTGGCTTCGGTGGCGAGGAGCCCGATCGACCCCGCCCGGCTGTTCCGGACGGCTTCGTGGGCGCCGGGCTGGATCACGCCGAGAACCGGAAGCGGGGCGAACGTTTCTTCGATCCGGTCGAGGGCGAGCGCGGTCGCGGTATTGCAGGCCACGACGAGCAGCTTGATCCCGTGCGCCACGAGAAAGCGGGCCGCCTGGAGGGCCTCCTCCCCGACCCGGTGCGCGCTCTTCGTGCCGTAGGGCAGATGGGCGGTATCCCCGAGGTAGAGATAGCGCTCCCCGGGCAGGAGGCGGCGAAGGGCATCCAGGACGGTGAGTCCGCCGACGCCGGAGTCGAAAATGCCGATGGGATCCTGGGGGTGGGGCGCGCGCTTCACGAGGCGGGGAATTTCCCGTAGGCCACCCGGACGGCCGGTCGCGCAGCGATCCGTTCCGACCAACGGACGAGCGCCGGGAAATCCCCGGATCCGAACCGCCCCCCGTGCCGTCGAACGAAGGCGTAGGCGACGATGTCCGCGATGCTGAAGGCACCGCCCAGATAGTCGGAATGCTCGAGGGCGGAGTCGGCCTCTTGCCAGAAACCGCGGACCGCTTGCCGGGCATCTTCGGCGAGTTCCGGGCAGGGGGCTTCCAACCGTTCGAGTGTGGCCACGATCATCCCGCGAGGGTCGACGTTCGTGACCTGGGCGAAAAACCAGTGGTAGACGGATGCCCGGTCACGGGGGTCCGCGGGCAGAAGCCGGCGCGTCTTCTCGGCCAGGTAGAGGAGGATCGCACCGGATTCGGCGAGGACGAGGTCGTTGCTGTCATCCCGGATCACGGGGATGTGCCGGGCGGGATTGAGCCTGGAAAAGGCGGCTTCCTTCTGCTCACCCCGCTCGAGGTCAACGGGCACGAGGGTGTAGGGCAGACCGAGCTCCTCAAGGAGAATGAGTGGTTTCATCCCGTTCCCGGTGGGTGCCGTGTAGAGATGGATCATGCCGCCTCCGTGATCCGATCGGTGATCGGCTAAAATGGAAGGGAACGGCCTCCCCGACCGGTGGGTCCGGACCGGTCGTCCCAAGCATCCGATCCGAGGAAGGCCTCACTGACATTCTACCCGGGAGCGGCGGAACATCGCATGACCAGGCCAGGCTTGCGTTTTGCCTTTGGCATGGGGAGCGGGATCCTGGTCGGGATCCTGGGCTTGCTCGTGAGTTTCGAGGCGGCCTGGACCGGAAGTCCGGCCCGCCGGTCCGGTGTCCTCGAACTGCCCGGACTCACCCACCCGGTCCGGATTGACCGGGATCGCCGGGACACGCCGACCCTCCTTGCCCGCGATGCCGATGATGCCTACGAGGCTTTGGGCTTCGTCCAGGCCCAGGACCGGTTTTTCGAGATGGATCTCCTGAGGCGCGCCGCGGCGGGCAGGCTCTCCGCGCTCTTCGGCCCGGCTACACTCGGGGTGGATCGACGGGTTGCCCCCTTCGATCTCTCGGCGGTTGCCCGGGCAGCCTATGCCGCAGCCCCGGTTGCGGAGCGCCGGCGGCTCCGTGCCTTCACCCGGGGCGTCAACGCGGGATTGCGGGATCTCTCCCACCGACCGTTTGCCTATGCACTCCTGGGTGTCCGTCCCCGGCCGTGGAAGCCCTGGGACAGCTACCTCGTGATCGGGGCCATGTATCTCGAGCTCCAGGATCCCGACGACCGGAGGGGCGAGAACCTAGCGGTGCTGCACAAGATTTTTCCGAAGGCACTCTACCGATTCCTCGCGGCACCCGGGAACCGCTGGGACGCTCCACTCGAGGGCCCTCCGTTCCATCTCCCCCCCCTTCCCGGCCCGTCCGTTTTCAACCTGCGGAAGATCGCCCGGGGACACTTTGCGAAGGAACGTGAGGGCCCGGATCGCCTGGGCGGGCCTGGAAGGGCGCTTGCGGGCAGCAACGGTTTTGCCGTCTCCGGCCGCTTCACCCGGTCGCATGCGGCCCTTTTGGCAAATGACATGCACCTGCATCTGGGCCTCCCCACGATCTGGTACCGGGCCGAAATCCGCTTCCGGACCCGGGGGGGGCGAAGGGTGCGACTTCTGGGTGTCACCTTGCCGGGCGTTCCGGCCTTGGTCGTCGGGACCAACTTCCATGTGGCCTGGGGCTTTACCAATACCGAGGGGGACTGGGTCGATCTCATCCGGCTGGTGCCCCTCCCGGGGCACCCCCTCGACTACGAGACACCCCAGGGTCCCCGCCGGATCCAGATCGTGAAGCGGTGGATCCGGGTCCGCGGCGGGAAGCCGGTGCCCATCATCGTCCGGCGCACGATCTGGGGGCCCGTCATCGGCAAGACGCCGGGAGGCGTGCTTTTGGTTTCCCGCTGGGTCGGAGAGGATCCACGGGGATACCGCATCAATGCCGAGCGGGCGCTCGAGACCTCCCGGACGGTGATCCAGGCCATCCGCGCGGCCAACCGCCTCGGGATTCCGGAGCAAAACTTTGTGGTGGCGGATCGGGGGGGAAACATCGGCTGGAGCGTGGCCGGAGCCATTCCCCGGCGGGTCGGCCACTGCAAAAACCCCCTGCCCCAATCCTGGGCGCAGGGCCAGTGCCGGTGGCGGGGCTATCTTCCGCCCCATGCCTATCCCCGCATCATCGATCCAAAGGACGGTTTCATCTGGACCGCGAACCAAAGGATCGTGGACGGGCATGCACTTCATCTGATCGGGGATGGCGGTTATGACCTGGGGGCCCGTGCGCGCCAGATCCGGAACGATCTTCGGGCACTGAAACCGCCCATCACGGCGCGGGATCTCCTCGCGATCGAGCTCGATGACCGGGCGGTCTTTCTCGCGCACTGGCGGCGACTGTTGATTGAGGTCCTGACCCCGGAGGTGCGCTTGGGCCATCCCCGCCGGATCGCGCTCCGGAACGCGGTCCGGCACTGGCAGGCCTGCGCCTGTACCTCCTCGGTCGGCTACGACCTCGTCTGGACCTTCCGGAAGATCGTGAAACACGCGGTTCTCGCGCCTTTTTTGCAGTTGGCCAAAAAGGCCGACCCCCACTTCAAGAACCCCCTGGGCGCCATGGCCGAAGGCCCGGTGTGGGCGATCGCAACCAGCCGGCCGCGCTGGCTGCTCGCGCCCCGGTATCCGGACTGGCGGGCTTTTTTCCTTCACGCGATCGACCGGCTGATCCGGCTCCGGTGGCGGTCCGGCACGGGTTTCCGGAAGGACACCTGGGGTCGCCAGAACCGGATCGTGATCGCAAACCCCCTGGCGGGAGGAATCCCTGTCATCGGCCCCTGGCTGCTCGATCTCCCGCCGACCGAGATCCCGGGGGATTCGAACATGCCCCGTGTCCAAACCCATGCCCTGGGCGCGTCCGAACGGATGGTGGTCGATCTCGGACACCCCAACCGGAGCCTGTTCGAGTTGCCCGGAGGGGAAAGCGGAAACCCGGCTTCCCCTTTTTATACGGACGAGTTCCCGGCCTGGCTTAAAGGCCTGCCGGAACCGTTCGCCCCCGGCCGTCCACACTCGGTCATGCTGCTCTGGCCGGAACCGAAAGGAAAACGAGCCCACCCGGTACGGCGCCCGATCGTCCCGGAGCGCGGATTTTTCGGATGAGGGCCGGGCGCCTTTCCAAACCCCGTCCCCGCAACCTGACGGAGCCGCCCAGCCGGTTCGAAGTGGGTGCGGTCGTTGCGCTGGGCCTGGTGCTCTCTTTGCGCATGCTCGGCCTGTTCCTGATTTATCCGATCTTCTCGCAACTGGCCTCCCATTACGCGGGGGCCACGGCCTTCACGATCGGGCTTGCGCTCGGCAGTTATGGTCTCACCCAGGGGATTTTCCAGCTGCCCTTCGGCTGGCTCTCGGACCGCTGGGGACGGAAACCCGTGATCGTCATGGGGCTCCTCCTCTTTGCCCTGGGCAGCGGCGTGGCGGCCCTCTCCACGACCATCACCGGGCTCATCGCAGGCCGCCTGGTCCAGGGGCTCGGTGCCATCGGGTCGACGACCCTGGCCTTCATCTCGGATGTCACCCACGAGGAACACCGGACACGGGCCATGGCGGCCGCAGGCGGGTTCATCGGGCTCTCCTTCGGCATCGCGATCGTTCTGGGTCCGCTTTTGGCCCGAGCGATCGGCCTCGCCGGGATCTTCTGGCTGACCGGGCTTCTCGCCCTCGCTGCCATCGTTCTCGTGCTTGCCGTCCGGCCTCCGTCCTGGGCGCACCGCCCCGTGCCGGACCGGAGCCGATCCGCCTTCCGAAGCGTCCTCGCGCACCGGGACCTCCGCCGGCTCGATTTCGGGATCCTCATCCAGCACGCGGTTTTGACCAGCCTCTTCCTGGTCCTGCCGCAGTTGACCCGCCGGGCCCTGGGGATGGATGCGGCGGAAGGCTGGCTCCTCTACCTGCCACTTTTGGCCGGAGCCTTTGTCCTGTCCCTTCCCTTCGTCCTCCTGGCCGAGATTCGTTCCGTCTTCCGCCCCACCCTCCGGGTGGCAATCCTGGCCCTCGGGACCGGTCTCGGCCTGCTCCTCACCGCCCCGGCCTCACCCTTTGGATTGGTGGGGGGTCTTGGACTTTACTTCGTGGCCTTCACGCTCCTCGAGGCGCTTTTGCCCTCCTGGGTCTCCCGGATCACCCCGGTGGGCTTTTCCGGAAGCGGCCTCGGGGTCTACTCGAGCTTCCAGTTTCTCGGGATTTTCCTGGGCGGGGCGGCGGGAGGTCTCGTCTGGGCCCGGGGGGGGATCCGGGGTGTCTTGATCCTCGATCTTCTGGCGCTCGTGGCCTGGTTCTGGGTGGCTTGGCCGATTGCCAACGTGCGGCGTTGCCGCACGCTTCTTTTCCGGCTTTCCGAACGGCCGGATGTCCCGCTCCTCAAGAGCCGTCTTGCCACACTCGAAGGTGTCCTGGAATGGCGGTATGCGGAGGAGGAAGGCGTGCTCTATCTCCGGGTCGATCCCACCCGGTGGCTCGATGAGGGATTCCAGTCGCTTCGGGCACAGTTCGGGTTTTGAGGGATCACCGGGGGAGCCGGGGCGGGTGGAGGTCCGGCACCGGGCCCCACCGCCGGGACGGATCGGGGGCTTTTTCCGAATCAATCCATGAGGAATGGGGGTTCCCCCGGTTGAGCCTGCGGAAATGGCCGCTTTCCCGGTGCAAAAGTGGCCCCCAACCCCTACAATGGCTGAGGTCGGAAAAATCCGGAGAACAGCATGGCCAGTCGTGGTGTGAACAAGGTGATCCTGGTGGGGAATGCCGGGGCGGATCCGGAACTCCGGTACCTGCCCTCGGGTGCCCCGGTCGCGAACGTGAGGCTCGCCACCAGTTCCTCCTGGAAAGACAAGCAGAGCGGCGAACGCGAGGAGCGGACGGAGTGGCACCGGGTGGTCTTTTTCAACCGCCTGGCCGAGATCGTCCGGGACTATGTGCACAAGGGATCCCAGATCTATGTCGAAGGCAGTCTCCGGACCCGGACCTACGAGAAAGACGGGCAGACCCACTATTCGACCGAGATCGTGGCCAACGAGATGCAGATGCTGGGCGGGCGCGGGGGCGATACCGGCGCTTCCCCATCGGCCCGGGGAGGGGGGGCGAAGGCAGCATCCGATGTCCCTCCGCCGGCCGAGGCTCCGGCGGAAGAGCCCTTGGACGACGATATTCCGTTCTGAAAGGCAGCTTTCCCAAGACTTTCAACCAACGTTGGGGCACGAAAGATCCGGCCGCACAGGAGGCGCTCTCCCGTATCGCCCGCTAAAATGAGTGGGCGTGGATTGAAACTGCGGGCCCGGATCTGGCGGGATCTGAGACGGGCCGTATCGCCCGCTCAAAATACACAAACGCGAGCCCAGTTTGGGCGCTACGGCAAGACAATCCGGCGGGCGTGGCTTCAGGCGCAGATGGACCCGGTGGCGCCAAAGGCCGGTCAGGGTCGCCGGGGAACCCACCCCCCATGTTGGCAGGTGCCCGCGGCACGCTCGCCATTCCGCGCATGACCATTTGTGGCCGCGGGGTAGCACTCGATGGGCTACCTTTCAGCTGCTCCACGACTTGGAAAATTCGGGACCTCTCAACCACTCCTTTCCTCAATCTGACACGATTGTGCGTTGAGTGCAGTCTGCGTTCGCTTGAGCGATGCCCCAGCTGAAAGAGAGCTCCCGGGCTGTTTCTGCCCGATTTGACAAAAATTCTTGGGGGGTGCCCGAGACTCTTCCGTCAGCGATTCCACGATCCCGCGATTGCCACGGGGAGCGAGACCGTCCGGACCCTGTAGACCCTCCGACCGGAGCGCCGCCGGATCCGGAGCAGGGTCCCGCCGGCTCCATCACTGACGTAGATCGAGCGGCCCCGGGCACCCAGCACGACGTCGAACGGGCCCACTCCGGCCGGCATCGGTCGCAGCGCACGTCCGAGACGCGTGTCGATCGGGGTGATCTGGTTTGTGGCGTAGTCTGGAACGTAGAGCATCCGGCCGGATCCCGAGAGGGCCGGTGTGCCCGGCATGAGACCGGCGGGGATGGCCGGAAGAATCCGGCGGTGGGGGAGATCGAGAGGAACCACGAGATCCCGGGAGGACTCAACCACGTAGAGGCGGTGGCCGTTCGGAGACAGCGCGAGAGCGGAGGGGGATCCCCCGACCGGAATGGGCGCCTCCGCCCTCCGGGTGGCGGCCAAGATCGGCAGGATGTCCTCTGTCCCTCCATCGGCGACGTAGAGATGGCTGCCATGCGGGCCGAGCGCGAGCGCATCGGGACCGGCGCCGGTTGCAATCGGGGTCCCGGGTTTCAGGGTGCGGAGATCGAACGGCTCGACATTGTTGCTCCCACCATTGGCCACCCAGAGGATCGACTGTCCGGGATCGACCACGAGGGCCGAGGGGCCCTGTCCGGTCGGGAGGGTCGCGATGACCTTCTGGCTCCGGGTGTCAATGACCGAAAGGGTGTTCGACCCCGAGTTGGCGACGAAGAGCCGGCGGCCGCGCGGGCCGAAGACGGCCGCACCCGGATTGTTGCCGACCGCGATGCGGGGACCCAGGGCACCGTTGTCCGGATCAATCGCCACCACGGCATTGTCGGCATTGCCCATGCTGTAGAGCAATGGAAGGATGGCGTGGAGGTGGGGTGTGATCCGGAGCGGGATCACGAGCGCGGGCAGGATGGCTCCCCGGGAGGTCCGCGCCCGGACGAGGAGATCGTAATAACCCGGGCGGAGTCTCTCCGGGATCTTCACGGCCAGCCGGACCGTCCGGCTCGCTCCCGCTCCGAGCGACACACGGCCCCGGTCGGTGCGGACCTGGAAACCGTGCGGTACGGAAAGCATCCAGCGGAGCGACGTGTCCCGGGTCTTCACGGGCTCCGAGAAGCGGAACCCGATGGTGGCGGTGGTGCCCGGGCGCAGGACATATTGCCCGTGGACCGGGACCAGGCGGACGAGGGTGGAGGGCGGGAAATGGATGGGGCCTGCCGCAAAGGAGGGCGGGGCATCGGCGGGCGCACTGCCCCATTGCCGGTCCGGGCGGGCGCCGAGCGTGAAACGCAGGGTGAGCCGGCCGGTCGCCGGGAGGGCGAGCCAGGTCGCCGAGTCGGGGTGACCATCGATCGTGAGGGCATGGACATAGGGCCGGTCGGGCGCGGCTGCGGGGGCTTCCACCGTGATCCGGAGTCCCTGTGGCGAATCCAGCCGGATCTCCCGGAACAGGGGACTGCCGATGTCCAAGTCCCGAACGGAGGGGTTTTGCGGGTAGAGACCGATTGCGCTCCAGACGTACCAGGCACTCATGGTGCCCAGGTCATCGTTGCCGGGCAATCCGGCCGGAGTCGGGAGGTAGAGGGTGGTGAGGGCCCGGCGCAGGATGGCCTGGGTCCGCCACGGTGCTCCGTCGGCCAGGTAGACCCAGGGGCTGCCGATCGTGGGTTCATTGCCGAGCCAGGCGAAGGGTTCGCTCTGGCCGATATTGAGGTGGGTGAAGAAGCGGTTGAGCTGAAGACGGGTGGCCTGCCGCCCGCCCAGTCCGCGGATCAGGCCGGCCAGGTCCTCGGGCACCATCCAGGTGTATTGGGCCGCGTTGCCCTCCTGGAAGCCGCTCTGGCCGTTGTCGGTGAGAGGTGTGTCGAGGAAGGCCCCGGCACGGTTCCGCGGCAGGATTTCGTGTGCCGACGTGTCGAGGAGATGGCTCCAGTTCATGGAACGCCGGAGGAAACGCTCATAGGTTTCCCTCTGTCCGAGGGCCAAGGCCAGCCGGGCAATCGAGAAGTCGTCCAGCGAGTACTCCAGGGTTTCCGAGGCGCCGTTGGGTACGGGAGCCACCGAGGTGGTGAGGTTGTGGGCGACATAACCGTGCCGGAGGTAGAAGGAGAGCCCTGGCCGTTCCACATACCAGCCCTGGCCGGGGGTGCCGTGGGTGACGGTGGCTCCGCGGACCATGAAGTGCAGGGCCTCGCGTGCGTTGAAACCGTGTGCCCCGAACGCGTAGGCTCCGGCCAGGATCGGATCCGCCGAGTCCCCGCCCATGACTCCGGTATAGCCGTTCGCGAGCGGCCATTTGGGCAGCCAGCCGCCTTGTGCGGCATCGCGGACGAGCGACTGCATCATCTCGCTCGTCCGACGGGGAGACAGGAGGGCGAGCAGGGGGATTTCCGTGCGGTAAATGTCCCAGCCGGAAAAGTTGGCGTATTGCACCTCCCCGCGAGGAAGCTTGTGGATCCGGCCATCGAAGCCGATATAGCGGCCCGTGACGTCGCTGAAGAGGGTGGGTTGAAGCAGCACGTGATAAAGCGCCGAGTAGAAAGTCACCCGCTCGGCTTTCGTGCCGCCCCGGATCCGGATCCGTCCGAGGAGGCGGACCCAAGCCTGTTCGGACTCGCGCCGCACGCGGGTGAGGCTCCAGGTCCGTGCTCCGGCCCTGAGGTTGGCCAAGGCTCCCTTGAGGCTGACGTAGGAAATCGCGACCTGGACCTTGACGGATCGCCGGTTGCCGGGGAAGCTGACCCAGCCGCCCGAGCCCACCCCGTGGACGCTCCGCGCACCGGGATGGATCCGGTTATTGAACCAGGTGCCAGTCTGACGGATGGGACGGTTGAAACGGGCCACGAAGTAGACCGTGAACCGGTCCGGCATGCCGCAGAAGCCGCCGCTCGTCGCGGATCCGGCCACTTCCCGCCGGTTCAGGACCCGGAACCGGGCCGCGCTGACTCCCGCCTGGTCCGAGGAGACCTTGAAAAGAAGGTTTTGGCTTGTGCCTGCGGGAAAGCGGAAGCGGCCGAGCCCGGTGCGGGCTGTGACCGTGACCTCGGCGCGGATCGCGGGTTCTCCCAGGCGTACCGCGTACCAGCCGGGATGGGCCACTTCGGTCGTGTGGGAGAAAACCTCCGACTGGGACCAGGGCCTGACGACGCTTCCCGTGGTCGGAAGGATGTCGAAGTCGGCCATCACCGAGCAGCCCGGTCCACTCAGGTGGGTCAATCCGAAACCGAGGATCCGGTGGTCCGGGTAGTTGTACCCGCCACCCGCCGGTTCCGAGGGTGTGTCCGGACTCCACTGGATCATGCCGAAAGGCCGGCTCGCGCCGGGATAGGTGTCGATCGCCCCGCCCTGGGGGGTTCCCGACGTGCCGACGAAGGGATCGACGAGCCGGTAGGCGGTTCGCCCGGTCGTGAGGCGGGCTCCGCCGGAACGCGCCCAGGCGGTCGTGGTCGTGCCGAGGGCGACCCCGAGGATCAGCATTCCGGAGAGTGCCAGTCGGTGCGGGAGGAGGCGGGAACGAGCGGGGCGAGTGCGGTCTGGCATGGCGAACCCTCAACCGAAGGAGTGGATCAAGGACGATGCCGGGCCGACACCCTTTGGCTCCCGTCTCGGCGAAACACCCACATCCGCTGGGTCTCCGGAAAGTGTAACGCGAATCCGCGGACCGGGAATTCCCCCCCCGGTCGCCGGGGCTGAAAAAATCGCCGGTCCGGGGTATCTTGTGAAGGTCCCACCTGCTCTGGATCTCCCGTGGCGAATCCCCCCCGCCCCTCCAGCCGTGCCGTCGCGGTCAGTGCCCGCCAGGCGCTCGTCTTCCTCACCGTGATTTTTTTCATGTGGGGTTTCATCACGAGTCTCAACGACATCCTGATTCCGCACCTGAAGTCCCTTTTCAACCTCGACTATGTCGGCATCATGCTGGTCCAGTTCACCTTCTTCGGGGCCTATTTCGTGATGTCGCTCCCTTCGAGCTGGATCGTGGGCCGTCTGGGCTATCCCGCAAGCATGGGTTTGGGGCTTGCGCTCTCCGCGCTCGGGGCCGTGCTTTTCGAGCCGGCCGCCCTCTGGGTGTCCTATCCCTGTTTCCTTGCGGCACTCTTCATCCTGGCGAGCGGCATCACGCTCCTCCAGGTCGCGGCCAACCCTTACGTGACCCTCCTGGGTCCACCCGCTGGCGGGGCGAGCCGTCTCAACCTGGCCCAGGCCCTGAACTCGCTCGGCACCACGCTGGGTCCGGTCATCGGGGGAGCATTGATCCTGGCGGTCCCGACCGTGGCTCCCTCGCTCCGTGCCCACTGGCCCGCGGTCCTCGACCAGGCCTATCGGCTCAAGCAGTCCTCCCTGGTCGAAGGACCCTACCTCGGACTGGGGCTTCTCCTCGCGCTGCTCGCGGGAGGCGTATTCCTGCTCCGGCTGCCCACCCTGTCCGAGGCCCGGAGCGCGCGCCTGCCGGTCGGGCTGCTCCGGGAGGCGTTCTCCGACCTGCCCCGCTATCGTCATCTTCTCTGGGGCATGCTCGGGATCTTCCTCTATGTCGGTGCGGAGGTCACGATCGGAAGCTTCATGATCAGCTACATCACCCACCGGCGCTACGGCGACATTCCGCTCAATCGGGCAGCGCTCTTTGTTTCGCTGTACTGGATGGGCGCCATGGTGGGGCGTTTCATCGGTTCGGGCATCCTGCGCCGCCTGGATGCCGGGCGCCTGCTCGGGCTCTGTGCCATCGTCAATGCGCTTCTCGTCTCGACCACCCTCATGGCCCATGGTGATCTCGCGGTCGTGAGCATTGTCGCGACCGGGCTCTTCAACTCGATCATGTTCCCGAACATCTTCGCCCTGGCGATCGCCGATCTCGGGCCCCGCACCGCCGAAGCGTCCGGGCTGCTCGTCATGGCCATCGTGGGGGGGGCCGTGATCCCCCTGGCGCAGGGCTTCCTGGCGGACCGGATCGGCATCCATCACGCCTACCTCCTGCCCCTCGGCTGCTATCTCTACCTCGTCTACTACGGTTTCCGGGGATCCCGCGTCGCCCTCCCGGAACCGGTTCCGTCCCTCCCCGCAGGCCTCCCGGGTGGCTAGGGTCGTCTCCTTCGGCGAGGCCCTGGTTGATTTCGTCTCCGAACCCCAGGCGGAAGGAGCCCCACCCGCCTTCCGCCAGCACGCCGGCGGTGCGCCCGCCAACGTGGCGGTCGCCGTCTCCCGCCTGGGCGGCCAGGCGAGTTTCGTGGGGGGGCTTGCCACCGATCCCTTTGGGGACTTCCTCCTGGAATCCCTCAACCGGGCCGGTGTCGGGACGGAGGGGGTGGTGCGCATGCCCCGCGCGAGAACGGCCTTGGCTTTCGTGTTCCTGGATGCTTCCGGAGAGCGGAGTTTCCGTTTCTATCCGGACTCGGCAGCCCATCTGGCCTTCCGCCCCGGTGATTTCCGGGAGGGAGATTTTGGCCCCGGGATGGTCTTCCACGCGGGATCCAACACCCTCACGGATCCGGCCAGTGCTGAGACCACCCTCCAGGCCCTCGAACGGGCCGGGCGGGCCGGATCGGTGCCCAGTTTCGATCTCAACTGGCGGCCGCTGCTCTGGCCTCCGGGGCGCGATCCCAGGGATCCTATCTGGCAGGCACTCGAACGGGTGCATCTCGTCAAGCTCTCCCGCGAGGAACTCGATTGGCTGGCGCAGGCGGAAGGCAGCGAGACTCCGGTGATTCAACGACTCATGGCGGCAGAGGCCCGTCTCATTGTGGTGACGGACGGCCCCCGGCCCCTCCGCTACTTCACGTCGGGATACGAGGGTGAGATTCCGGCCTGGACGGTTGCGGCGCGGGACACGACGGCGGCCGGAGATGCTTTCTGGGGTGGCCTCCTTGGCGAGCTCGTCCGGGAGGGGAATCCCGGGGCCTGCCTTGCGTCCTGGCTTTCCGGGCGGGAACGGCTCGAGCCTGCGCTCCGCTTTGCCGCGGCCGCGGGTGCCCTCGCGGTAACCCGGACCGGGGCATTCGGGGCCATGCCGCACCGATCGGAGGTCAAGAGTTTCCTCGAGGGCCGCGCGTGATCAGCACTCCGGATTTCCGCTCTCCCATTTTCCTGCGTGACCACATCGCCCGGACCCTCGCGTTCTACCGGCCGGTGGCCCCGGACCCCGCGGGCGGCTTCTTCCACTACTTCCGGGACGATGGGACGGTTTACGACCGGGGACACCGTCACCTCGTGAGCAGCACCCGTTTCGTGTTCAACTTCGCGCGGGCGTTCCGGGAATGGAAGGATCCCGAGGACCTGAGGCTCGCGGAGCACGGGCTCGATTTTCTCCATTCGGCCCACCGGGAGCCCGATGGGGCCTACCTCTGGACACTCCGGGATGGCAAGCCGGAGGACCGGACGCGCCATGCCTACGGTCATGCCTTTGTCCTCCTCGCCCATGCCACGGCCCTCGAGGCCGGGATCGAAGAGGCCGAATCCGGTCTGCGGGAGGTCTGGGATCTTCTCGAGACCCGTTTCTATGACCCCACGGCCGGCCTCTACCGCGACGAGGCCGACCCCGACTGGCATTTTTCGCCTTACCGGGGGCAGAACGCCAACATGCACCTTTGCGAGGCGATGATCGCCTCCTATACGGCAACCGGCGAGCGGCGCTTTCTGGACCGGGCCTCCCAGCTGGCCCATCGCGTGACGCGGGAGCAGGCCGCACTCGGTGGCGGCCTCATCTGGGAGCACTATGGCCCCGACTGGCAGATCGACTGGGAATACAACCGGGACCACCCCCGGGACCTGTTCCGCCCCTGGGGCTTCCAGGTCGGACACCAGATCGAGTGGGCCAAGTTGCTCCTGGTCCTGGACCGGCTGGATCCCGCCCCCTGGCGGAGGGAGCGGGCCTCGGAGCTTTTCGACCGGGCCTGGGCGCTCGGGTGGGATCCAGCCCGGGGCGGTCTCTACTACGGCACCCGCCCGGACGGGACCGTGGCCGATCCGGACAAGTATTTCTGGGTGCAGGCCGAGGCCATCGCCGCCTCGGCGCACCTGGCCTTCGCGACCGGCGAGGCGCGGTACTGGCAATGCTATGAATCGCTCTGGAACTACGCCTGGACGTATTTCATCGATCACCGCCATGGAGCCTGGTACCGGATCCTCACGGCCGACAACCGGAAGATCAGTGACGAGAAAAGTCCGGCCGGGAAATGCGACTATCACACGATGGGGGCGTGCTATGAGGTTTTGGGACTGGTCGATCCCGGATCCGCGAGTGTGGTCAAGTAGTTCTGAGATGTCCCCCTGAAGATTATCCAAATCTGCTTTCAAATACTTGGCGGCGAGTCTTGCGCAGGTTGGTCTAGTTGGGTGCAGTTGCTCGGTTGGAGTCAGCCAGAAACAAGGCCCCAACGCCGAGTGTACTAT
>JAKATI010000095.1 GCA_021828045.1 Pseudomonadota bacterium
TCCGGACCGAGATCAGAACGGTCCCGGCATCCGGTGGCTCGACCCCGGCCGCGCGTTGTGCTTTCGAATAGGCCTCGGCAAAATGGCGGCCGAAACCCATGACCTCGCCGGTTGATTTCATTTCCGGGCCGAGGATGGGATCGGCACCCTGGAACTTGACGAACGGGAAAACCGGCATCTTGACGGCGTAATGCCGGGACGGCGTCCGACACCGGATCCCCAGTTCGGCCAGGGACTTTCCGGCCATGACCCGTGCGGCGATCTTGGCCAAGGGCAGCCCCGTCGCCTTGGAGACGAAGGGGACGGTCCGTGAAGCCCGCGGGTTGACTTCGATCAGGTAGATTTCGCCATCCTGAACGGCAAACTGGACATTCATGAGCCCCCGCACACCCAGACGGAGGGCCAGTGCTGTGGTCTGCTTCCGGAGCACGTCCTGGAGTTCAGGGGAGAGGTGGTGCGGGGGGAGTGAGCAGGCCGAATCTCCCGAATGGACCCCTGCCTGTTCCACATGCTCCATGATTCCGCCAATCAGGACCTCCTTCCCATCTGCGACCGCATCCACATCGACCTCGGTTGCGTGGTCGAGATAGCGGTCCAACAGGACAGGCATGGCTTGGGGAGTCCGCTCGGCCCGTGCCATGTAGTCGTCCAGTTCGGAAAACTTGAAAAGCACCTCCATCGCGCGTCCCCCCAGCACGTAGGAGGGGCGAGCCAGCAACGGAAATCCGAGTGATTCGGCCGCTCCCCGCGCCTCCCCGGCCGTCCGGGCTGTCCGGTTGGCCGGTTGCCGGAGCCCCAGATCGGTGACCAGTTGCTTGAAGCGTTCGCGATCCTCGGACAGGTCGATGGAATCCGCCGGAGTGCCGAGCAGGGTCACACCGGCTTCGGCCAACGGCAGGGCGAGCTTGAGCGGGGTCTGGCCGCCATATTGGACGATGACGCCGAGCGGCTGTTCGGTCTCGACGATGGCGAGCACATCCTCGAGTGTCAGCGGTTCAAAATACAACCGGTCTGCGACATCATAGTCGGTGGAGACAGTCTCCGGATTGCAATTCACCATGAGGGTCTCAAAACCCTCCTCCCGCAACGCCTGGACGGCATGCACACAGCAGTAGTCAAACTCGATGCCTTGTCCTATCCGGTTGGGTCCCCCACCCAGGATCATGATCTTGGGCCGCGCGGTCGGGCAGGCCTCGCATTCCTCCTCGTAGGTGGAGTAGAGGTAGGCGGTCTCGGTCGGGAACTCGGCTGCACAGGAATCGACCCGCTTGTAGACCGGACGGATGCCCCGTTCGGTCCGCAGCTTACGGATCTCCGATTCCGTGGATCCGACGAGACGCGCCAGTCGGCTGTCGGAAAAACCCATGCGCTTGAGTGCCCGCAAGCGTTCTTGATCCAGGCGGGAAAGACCGGCATGGGACACGTTCCGTTCCTCGGCTACGAGTGCACGAATTTGATCCAGGAACCAGGGATCGATCGCCGTGAGCTCGGAGACTTCCTCGAGCGTCCAGTCCTGGCGAAACGCATCGGCCACATACCACAGCCGTTCGGGACCGGGAACACTCAACTCCCGGACCAGGCGTTCCCGCTCGTCAGGGCCGAGCGGTCCGGCCGGCATCCGTGGCACGAGACCGTCATCCCCGATCTCGAGACCTCGCAGGGCCTTCTGCAGGGATTCGGCGAACGTGCTCCCGATCGCCATGACCTCGCCCACGGCGCGCATCTGGGTTGACAACCGGTCCGATGCCTCGGGAAATTTCTCGAAATTAAAGCGGGGGATCTTGGTCACGACGTAATCAATCGTCGGCTCGAACGAGGCTGGAGTGCGCCCGGCGGTGATCTCGTTTTTGAGTTCCTCCAGGGTGTAGCCGACCGCGAGCTTGGCCGCGACGCGGGCAATCGGAAAGCCCGTGGCCTTGGAAGCCAGGGCCGAGGAACGCGAGACCCGTGGATTCATCTCGATGACGTGGATCTCGCCGGTCCGGGGATGGATCGCGAATTGGACGTTGGATCCACCTGTTTCCACCCCGACCTTGCGGAGGACGGCAATGGCATCATCCCGCAGGCGTTGGGCTTCCTTGTCCGTCAGGGTAAGTGCGGGTGCCACGGTAATCGAGTCTCCCGTGTGCACACCCATGGGGTCCAGGTTCTCGATGGTACAGACGATGATGCAGTTGTCGTGGCGGTCCCGCACCACTTCGAGCTCGAACTCCTTCCATCCGAGCAGCGAGGCCTCGACCAGGATCTCTCCAGTCGGCGACTGGGACAGGCCGCCCTTGGCAATCGCCAAGAACTCCTCCCGGTTGTAGGCAATCCCTCCTCCCGACCCCCCCAACGTGAAGGACGGCCGGATCACGGTCGGGAATCCGATTTCCTTCTGGATGGCCAGTGCCTGATCGAGTGAATGCGCAAGGCCCGAGCGCGGGGTGAGAAGGCCGATCTCCGTCATGGCCCGCTTGAACCGTTCCCGATCCTCCGCAATATCGATGGCGGTCCGGGAGGCACCAATGAGTTCGACCCCCGCCTCGCCCAACACGCCCTCGCGCACGAGGTCCAGGGCGGTATTGAGCGCCGTCTGTCCGCCCATGGTTGGCAGGAGTGCGGAGGGCCGCTCGCGTTCAATGATCCGGGCGATGGTCGACCACCGGATGGGTTCGATGTAGACGGCATCGGCGATCTCCGGATCCGTCATGATGGTGGCGGGATTCGAGTTGACCAGAATGACCCGGTATCCCTCCTCCCGCAGCGCCTTCAAGGCCTGGGTCCCCGAATAGTCAAACTCACAGGCCTGTCCGATGACGATCGGGCCCGCCCCGATCACGAGGATGCTTTCGAGATCAGTCCGTCTGGGCATGGGTCCCTTCCCGTTCCTTCCCCAGATGTCCAGCGGATCCCGCCAGCAGCCCCAGGAACTGGTCAAACAAGCCGGCCGCATCGTGCGGGCCGGGGCTCGCTTCCGGATGCCCCTGGAACCCCAAGGCCGGTACGTCGGTGCGTGCGAAACCCTGGAGTGAACCGTCGAACAGGGAACGGTGCGTCACGCGCACGGTGTTGGGCAATGATGCTTCATCGACCGTGAAGCCATGGTTCTGGCTCGTGATCCAGACCCGTCCCGTGGCCAGCTCGATGACCGGGTGATTGGCTCCGTGATGTCCAAACTTCATCTTGACGGTTCTGCCGCCACTGGCCAAACCCAGGAGCTGGTGACCGAGACAGATGCCAAAAAAGGGCACGCGACGCGTGAGCCAACCGCGCGCCGTGGCCACCGCCTGCTCCATCGCCTGGGGATCACCCGGACCGTTGGAGAAGAGCACCCCGTCCGGTTGAAGCGCCAGTCCGTCCTCGATCCGGGTCGTCGCCGGAACCACCGTCACCCGGCAACCCCGATCGACAAGCAGGCCGAGAATATTCCTCTTGACCCCAAAATCGTAAACCAGGACATGGGGATGTCCAAGGCTTGGGTAAGCCGGCGGGGCGGGCTTTTCCGCCGGGCGCCAGATTCCCTGTGTCCAGGCGGCCGGACTCGGACGGCTCACGCCCGGGGTGAGGTCCTGACCCACCATGGAAGGCAGGGCGCGGGCCGCGGCCAGGGCCAGATCCCGTTGCCGCTCCGTCACAGGGCCGGTCAGGATGCAGCCATTTTGCGCACCCTGATTCCGCAGATGACGGGTCAGGCGCCGGGTGTCGATTCCGGCGATGGCCACAATGCCGCGAGAACGGAAAAAGGATTCGAGCGAGCACTCGGCCCGCCAGCTGCTCGTAAACCGGCTGGCCTGCCGCAGGATCACCCCCGCTGCCGCCGGAACCGTGCTTTCCTCGTCCGCGCGGTTGGCCCCCACGTTGCCGACATGGGGCATGGTGAGGACCACGAGCTGGCCCCAGTAGGAGGGATCGGTCAGGATCTCCTGGTAGCCCGTGAGGGCGGTATTGAACACCGTCTCGCCGGCGGCCTGACCTTCGTGTCCAACGGAATGGCCCTCGAAAATGCTTCCGTCAGCGAGGGCGAGAAGAGCCGTGGACATCATAATCGGTCGGTCGCATTCACCTCCGCCTGCCGTACCCGGCTCCGACCGGAGCCTGTGACGGGAAGCGGTTGATCAGTGGTCCAAGGGGAAGCGGTTTCGTGGAATTCTAGCACGGGGCTCACCCCGATTCCGCTCCGCCTCCGCCGGGCATTCAGGCCGGAGCTCCGGCCCGCTTGATTTCTG
>JAKATI010000096.1 GCA_021828045.1 Pseudomonadota bacterium
TCCGATCCGGATTGCCCCCGGTTTCGGGCTGGAGCAGGTCCGGCCGGCGACGGCCCGTTCGTTCCCGGCCCTGGGTCGTGCGCCACAACGCAATCTCTTCGTGGTGCCCCCCCAGCAAAACCTCCGGAACCTCCCTTCCCCGCCAGGAGGCGGGACGGGTATAGACCGGAGCCTCGAGCAGCCCCCCGCGAAAGGATTCCTCGACCAGGGACTGTTCGTCACCGAGCGTTCCGGGCACCGAACGGCTTACGGCATCGATCACGAGGAGTGCGGGGATCTCCCCCCCCGTCATCACAAAGTCACCCGCCGAAAGTTCGCCATCGGCCTGAGATTCAATCCACCGTTCATCAACCCCCTCGTACCGCCCGCACACCAGGATCAGCCCTGGATAGGCAGTCAGTTCCTGGACGAGTGCCTGGTCGAGTCTCCGGCCCTGGGGCGAAAGATAGAACACGGGGGCTCCAGCCGGTGCCTCCCTCCGGGCGGCCTCCACGGCCCGCCAGAGCGGTTCGGCCATGAGCACCATCCCCGGGCCGCCGCCATACGGCCGATCGTCGACCCTCCCATGGGGCGGATCCGCAAAGTCCCGGAGGTTCCAGGTCTTGAGGAAGACATGGCCGTCTCGCAGGGCGCGGCCGATCACTCCGAACTGCCGGAGCGGTTCGAAGAGCTCCGGGGACAGGGTCACAACATCAAAACGCACCGGGGATGGCCTCCCCGGCTGAACGAATCCGGATCCTGCGGGATTCGAGTTCGACGGCCAGCACGGTCGACTGCCAGACAAAAGGGATGAGCAACGGAGGGGTCGCCGCCACGGTCAGGCAGTCTCCAGCCGGCCCCCGGGTGAGATCGCTGACCTGCCCGAGCCGAAACCCTGTCTCATCGACCACTTCGAGTCCGAGCAGGTCCACCCAGTAGAACTGGCCCTCGGGCAAGGGAGGAAAGCAGTGTCGGGGAACCGTGATTTCGGCACCGACCAGGATTTCGGACTGGATCCGGTCGGTGAATCCCTCCAGCGCCACGACCAGCTTCTGGCCTTGACGTTGGAAACCTTTGGGTTCGACTGGAACAGCATCCCCCCGGGAGGTCCGGATCTCCCACGGTCGGTAGACCAGAAGCTGTTCCATGGGATCGGTGTAGGAGACCACCTTGATTTGACCACGAATCCCGAAAACGCCGACGACCCGGCCACAGACCACTCCATCTGAGAGTGGGAGCGCTTTCACGCACCCCGGATCCCGAGGGGAGGGGTCAGTGCGGGAGGTCAAGCAGCTGGGCAACCCGCTCCGAGGGTCTCGCTCCTTGGGAGATCCAATAGTCGATCCGCTCCCGTTCGAGGCGGAGACGCTCCTCCTTTCCTTGGGCCATGGGGTTGAAAAAACCCACGCGCTCAATGAAACGGCCATTGCGCTTGGATTGCCGATCGGCAACGATCACCTGATAGAAGGGCCTTTTTTTGGCTCCCCCACGAGCCAACCGGATCGTAACCATGTTTGGACCGAATTCGAGGATCAAGTGGGGCTATTTTAACGGGGAAACGCCGGATGGACAAGTCCATGAGGGCGTTTCGGGCATGTGGATGCCTCGTTTGCCTGGAGGCGGCATTCAGGCTGCCTGGACGGTCGCAAAAGCAGTATGGTTTTGTGCGTGCACGGCATTGGCGGATTCCGCGATCCGGACCGGGTCGGAGACTCCTGCTTGTCGTAGACGTGCCACCCTGTCCATGGGGAGACGGATGCCATCCTCTCGGCTGGACGATCTGCGTAGTGTCCCAACCCCGGCCAACCAGGCCATCCTGTTAGGATATGCTCACCGGCTTTGGGACAGATGATGGAGATCGGTCCATGCAGCTTTGGCTCCTCTCGGTTCTGGTGTCAGCCCTCTACCTGGCAGCTGCCCTCTTCGTCTCCCCTTTTCTGAAAGGCCGCATGTCTTCCCGAAGTCTCATGACCCTGGGCCGGCTCTGTGCCAGCCTCGCGCTCCTGGGCCAGGGCTTTCTGCTGGACCATCTCCTCTTCCCTCCGGACGGGCTCAACCTGAGCCTGATCCATGTTTTGGTGCTCGTGAGTTTCATGATCAGCCTGGTCGTCTGGGGAGGGTCCTGGTTTGAACCCGTTTTGAGCGCTGGGCTTGTGGCCTTCCCGCTCACGGCCCTGGCCCTCCTCACGCAGGTCCTCCATCCGGCCGGTGAGCTGTTGCTCCGGACCGACCATCTCCTGCTCGACGCCCACATCCTGATTTCCCTGACCGCCTACAGCATGCTGGGCGTCGCGGCCGCACTGGCCATCCTGCTCTGGATCCGCGAGTCCCGCCTGCGCCGCGCAGATCCGGCAGGACCCGGCAGCCTCCCTCCCCTCCTGGTGATCGAACGGATGCTCTTCCAATACCTGATTGCGGGGTTTTTGCTCCTGACCCTGGCACTGGGCACCGGATTGGCCTATTTCCGGATCCTGAGTCCACTGGGGCTCTGGCCCAAGGTGATGCTGTCCATCCTGGCCTGGATCCTCTTCGGCCTTCTGCTGTGGGGACACCATCGCTTCGGCTGGCGCGGCCGGACGGCTGCCGGGTGGACCCTGGCCGCCTTTGCCGCTCTCGCCCTCTCCTACTTTGGAACCCAGCTGGTCTGGAGGTTCGAACACCCCACCGTTTCCTTTTTGCACCTGTCTTCCTTCTCCGGGCGGAAATGGCCGGGAAGCACGGCCCGCAGGCCGATCTCTTTACCCTGACCCGGGAGATCTTCCATGTACGGATTTTCCATTGAAGTCCCCGAGCCCTTTGACCGGGTTCTCGAACGGACCACCCAAGCCCTTGAGCGCGAAGGTTTCGGCATCCTCACCGTCATCGACGTCCGGGCTACCTTCCGGCGCAAGCTCGGAGTCGAGATTTTGCCCTACCAGATCCTCGGAGCCTGCAATCCGCAGTTGGCCCACGAGGCACTCTCCGCAGATCCCGAGATCGGCCTGCTTCTCCCCTGCAATGTCGTGGTCCGGGAAATCCGGCCGACGTGCACCCGGGTCTCGTTCATGGACCCCGAGGCAGTTCTTGGGCTTACGGAAAATGCGTCGATCCCCGCACTCGCCGGGAACGTGCGAAAACGTCTTCTCCGAGTCCGGAAGAGTCTCGAACGCACCCGAGAGCCGGACTGACCCGGCGGTCTCACCCCTTACGGTATGGAAGGGAGATCCGAACGGGGATCGGGACGTCGCCAGCTTCCCTGTTCCAGTTCAGCGCGGATCAACATTTCCAAGTACTCGAGGTAACGATCGAGCGGATTGGCTCCCTCGCGGGAATCCAGCAGCCAGGGATTCATCAGGGTATGACGCAACAGGAAAAGACTGGGGCGCTCGCCCTCCCCGGCCTTCGCCGCCGGGTCGATGCCCAACGCATCGAGTGTCCGGATCCAGTTCTCCGGCCCCAGCAGTTCGGCCGAGACCCGGGTATGGGAGCTGAAAAAGTCGCGCAACTGGACCGGCCGTGAGGGATCGATGCGAAGATGGGCATATAAGGACTCGCCGAAGCGGTTGGCAGCAGAGAGGGACGCATTTCCCTCGGGATTGATCGCAAGACAAAGAAGGTTCGTATCCGGCTCGAAGGGCACGAGAACCCGGGCCCGCCCCCGGAGGCGCTCGGCCAGGTTCGGCAGGTGATCATAGAAGTACTCGCCCGCGAGGATGGTAAAGCGCTGCAAACGCCCCAGATGGAAACGGTCGAGCGGCATCACGCGGTGCGTGACCCAGCAGGCTGCGGCCTGGGCACCGGGTTTTGACCCCTCAAGAATATAGGGCCCCAAGGGCTCGACGGACGGTCCCGAGGTCTCTGGATCGAAGACATAGGGCGCCCGCTCGCCCAGAAAGTCGAGGACCCCGCGGTGGCGCCAGACAATGCCCCCGATCCCATAGGGCAGGTATCCCAGCTTGTGCGGGTCCACTGTGATGGAATCGGCATGGGCCAGGGCCTGGAAGCTCGCGTACACCGAATCGGACGGGAAGTGGGCAAGACCTTTCCGGACCTGATCCACAGGAACGAAGCGTCCGTCCGGATCCCGGAAGATCGAGGCCAGATACCCTCCCCAGGCGGCATCGACATGCAATCCGAACTCGAATCCCCGCGTTCTGAACCGGCGCCGGAGCTCGACGACCTCGTGGAGGGGATCAATCGTTCCAAACTCGGTCGTGCCCAGCATGGCCACCACCGCGAGA
>JAKATI010000025.1 GCA_021828045.1 Pseudomonadota bacterium
GAACAGGCCGTGACCCGGGGGAAAGTAGTCGGGGGGAACCAAGGCGTGCCAGGCAATGACCGCCGTGCCCAGAAGAAGATACAGGAGCCAGAGCGGGGAGGCCACATAGGACATGGCTCCATTGACGAACATGAGACGGTTCATGGCCAGAAGTCCCTTGGCGAACAGGAGTCTCAGGTGCTGGAGGTTGCCATAGCACCACCGTCGATCCCGCTTCAGCTCGTCGAGCAGCGTGGGGGGCGTTTCCTCCCAGCTCCCGGCCAGTTCAGGCACGAGCCAGACCGACCAGCCGGCACGTCGCATCAGTGCGGCTTCGACAAAGTCGTGGCTCAGAATGTCGCCGGAGAGCCATGCGCGACCCTTGAGCCGCGGCAGCTGGCAATGGGCCATGAAAGGAGCCACCCGGATGATGGCATTGTGTCCCCAGTAATAGCTGTCTCCCATCTGCCAGAACGACAGGCCGGTGGCAAACATCCGGCTGTAGACCCGGTTGGAGAATTGCTGGATCCGTCCAAACAGGGTTTTCTGGCGGACCACCCCGGGTACGCTTTGCAGGATCCCGACCTCTGGATGAGCCTCCATGAGTTCCACAAGACGGCCCAGGCAGGAAGCCGACATCAGGCTGTCGGCATCCAGGACGACCAGATACCGGTAGCGAGAACCCCACCGCTTGAGGAAATCCGCAATGTTGCCGCTCTTCCGCTTGATGTTCGACCGGCGGCGTCGGTAGTAAATGCGTCCCCAACCGTTCAGGGAGCGGCAGAGTTCCGCCCAGGCCCACTGCTCACGGACGACGAGATCCGGATCGTTGCTGTCCGACAGGATGAAAAAATCGAACCCCCCCAGCATCCCGCTTTCTTCGAGGTTCCGGTACATGACCTCAATCGTGCCCGCGATCCGTTCCGGGCTTTCCCGATAGACCGGAAAAACCAGCGCGGTACGATCCTCCGGACCGGAGGCCGGCTCCTTGCCCGGAGGGGGGGTATCCGGCTGAGGGTCAGGGCGCAAAAGAACCAGGAATCCGAACAAGGCCGTCCAGAAGCCAATGGCGATCCAGGCGGTCAGCACTCCAAAAAGCAGCACCGTGGCCCCATTGAGCCAGGGATTCCCGGGCGAGGGCAAGGCGGCCGCCATGTTGATGCTGGCATAACCGGCGGGCGCCAAGACCAGGATGCCGAGCAGGCAGCGCCGGATCCATGCACTTCGATGCCACCGGGAAAAACGCACGACCGCTAGGGCACGCCGCGATCGTATCCGAGTGGTGCGGGCAGCAATCGCCTTCTCCGGATCGGTGGATTTTTGAAAGCCGTCTCCGGGACGTGGGCGTATGCCTCAAGACGGGCCTGCAAATACTCTGCCGACCAAGGCGCCTCGGTCTCCGCGAAGGAGGCCACAGGCTGGCCGGGAGAAGCGAGAAGTTGCCGGTACGCCTGGAGTGGGGACTGGGGACCGGGCCCCAAACGAGGTTTTTCCACGATCAGCGGTACCACTCGGCCTGGATGCTCCTAGTGTACGGAAATCCTCTCCTCCCATCCAAACCGCCCCCATCGGGTACGGAGCCCGCAAGGGTTGGAGCTCCTCTCTTCCGGCCAATCAGATCATCGCAATCGATCCGGCCTCCACTCATTCGGATCGATCAGCCTGCGTGCCGGCACGGATGCAGTGCGCGATCCTCCCCGGTCCTTGCCGTACCGTTCCGGATTGCACTTACCGAACCCGGAATGCCTCAAGGGACTCCGGATTGGCCAGGGCTCCCGTATTGGCCACGGTCTCTCCGGCAACCACCTGGCGTACCGCCATCTCGCTGATTTTCCCGCTCCGCGTCCTCGGAATGTCTGGAACCGCCCGGATGCGGGCGGGCACGTGGCGGGGCGTCAGTGCAGTGCGGATCCTCTCGCGGATCCGCCGTTCGAGTCCTTCGTCCAGGACGACGCCGGGCCGGAGCACCACGAACAGGAGGATCCGTTCGGATCCTTCCCCATCCGGCTCTCCCACGACCACCGCTTCCGCAATCTCTTCAAAGCACTCAACCTGCCGGTAGATCTCGGCCGTGCCGATGCGGACCCCACCCGGATTGAGGACAGTATCCGAGCGACCATAGATGATCACCCCGCCCGTCTGCGTGAGGACAGCAAAATCCCCATGGCACCAGACACCGGGGAAGCGGGAGAAATAGGCGGCCCGATAGCGGGATCCATCCGGATCGTCCCAGAACCCGAGCGGCATCGTGGGGAAAGGACGGCTGCACACGAGCTCACCCCGCTCTCCCACGACCGACCGGCCCTCGGAGTCGTAGATGGCGACTGCCATCCCGAGTCCGCGACACTGGATCTCGCCTCGCCGGATCGGCACGGTCGGCGCACCCAGAACAAAACAGGAGACCAGATCGGTTCCGCCGGAGATCGAGTTCAGCCGGAGATCCGGTTTGAGATCGCGATAAACATAATCGAACTGTTCGGACAGCAACGGCGAACCGGTCGAGAGAATCGTCCGCAGACTTTCGAGGCCCTGGCCGGACTCGCGCCGGACGCGGCTGGCTTCCAAGGTCCGGAGGTAGCGGGCACTCGTTCCGAAGATCCCGATCCCTTCCTCCTCGACCATCCGGAGGAGCGCATCCGGGCGCGGGTGGATGGGTGAGCCGTCGTAGAGGATGAGGGTTGCACCGAGCGCCAGGGCGGAGGCCATCCAGTTCCACATCATCCAGCCCGTGGTCGTGAAATAGAACAGTCGGTTGCCCGGACCCACATCGGTATGAAGCCCGAGCTCCTTGAGATGCTGGAGGAGCACCCCGCCCTGCCGGTGGATCATGCACTTGGGCTTGCCGGTCGTTCCGGAGGAATAGAGGATGTAGAGGGGATGGTCGAAGGGCAGGTCGGCGTAGGAGAGAGTCCCGGGTGATCGCTCCAGGAGATCGGGATAGGCGATCGCATGAGGGAGACCGGTGAGGTTGGTTTCCTCCACGAGATAGGGGACGAGGATCGTACGGGTGAGGGACGGCAGGCGCGCGGCAATCTCCCGCACGCGTCCGCGGACATCGTACCTCCTCCCCCCATAGCAGTAGCCATCAATGGCCACCAGCACCTTGGGTGCGACCTGGCCGAAGCGGTCGAGGACTCCCTCGACGCCGAAATCCGGTGAAGCGCTCGTAAAGACGGCACCGAGGCTCGAGGCGGCGAGCATGGTGACGATGGCGGCGGGATGATTCGGCAGGTAGGCGGCGACCCGGTCGCCCGGTCCCACACCGGCGTCCCTGAAATCCGAGGCAAGCGCCGTCACGGCATCCCGAAGTTCCTGGTCGGTCAGTGTGAGCCGGAGACCCTCCTCGTTGCGAAACACGAGCGCAAGCCCCCCGGCTCTCCGGGTCTCCACGAGATGCCGTGCGTAGTTGAGCCGGACCCCATCGAACCAGCGGGTCTCCGGCATGTCGCCCGCGCAGACCAGCCGGGGGCGGCCTTCCAACCGGGTTCCGAAAAACTCCGCCACAGCCGGCCAGAAACGTTCCGGATGATCCACCGACCATTGCCAGAGGGAGGCATAGTCCTGACCGACCGTATCCTCCCGCCGGGCCATTTCCTTCTGGAAGCGGGCGAGTGCACTCTGTTCCCGCTCCCGGGGCCCCGGGCTCCAGAGAACTTCACTCAACGGCCGATGCCCTGCCGATCGAGCTCGGCCAAAAGATCCGGGATCACGGCAAAGAGATCTCCCACGAGACCCAAATCCGCCACCTTGAAGATCGGTGCCTCGGGGTCCTTGTTCACGGCGACAATGGTACCGGCATCACGGATTCCGGTCAGATGCTGGATCGCCCCCGAGATGCCAAACGCGAGGTACAGCTCGGGAGCGATGATCTTGCCGGTCTGTCCCACCTGGAGATCGTTGGGTGCATAGCCCGCATCCACGGCTGCCCGCGAAGCCCCGATCGCCGCATTCAGGCGATCCGCCAGTTTTTCGAGCAGTGCGAAGTTCTCGCGGCTGCCGAGGGACCGTCCACCGGAAACCACCCGCCGGGCGGACTGGAGGTCCGGCCGTGCACTTTGATCGACTTCGAGTCCCACGAAACGGGCATCGACCGGAATCGTCCCGGGCACAGCGATCTTCTCGACCGGTGCCGGTGCGGGGCCTTCCTCGACGACGATGGGCCTCCACGAGGCGAGCCGGACCGTGAGGAGAACCGGGACTCCATCCGGAACGCGGACCACGGTATGGATATTGCCGGCATAGATACCGCGCTTGAAGCGTCTCGGACCGAGAACCTCGAGGACATCGCTCACAAGGGGTGCCCCCAGGAGTCCGGCGAGACGGGGCAGGAGATCCCGGCCGAAACTGGTTCCCGGCATGAGCAGATGGCTGTACTCACGGGCCCGGGATCCGATCAGCCTGCTCACCAGGGAGGCTGGGGGATGGACCAGGCGCGGATCATCGAAGACCCAGTGTTTCCGGATACCGTTCAGGGTCCCGGCCGGCTCCGGGAGGCGATCCAGGCCAGCCCCGAACCAGGCGAGGTCAACCGGGCCGGCGCCGATCTTGCGGGCTACGGCAAGGGTCTTCAGGGTCGATTCGGCAATCGGCGCCTGGCCGTCCTGTGCCTCGGCAATGACCAGTATGGCATCCATCAGAGCACTCCCCGATCGCGGAGCCGGGTCACGAGTTCGGAAACCGACTCGACCCGAAGTCCCGCCACACGCTCGGGTGGTGGAAGGTAGGCTTCCACCTCAAGGCGCGGGAGATCGATGCCGCAATTTTCGAACGGCCGCCTGTCCAGGGGTTTCTGGCGCGCTTTCATGATGTCGGGCATCTTGATGAAACGGGGCGTGTTGAGCCGAAGGTCGGTCGTGATCACCGCGGGGAGATCGACTTCCACCGTCTCGAGGCCGTGATCCACTTCGCGGACGGCTTGTGCCCGCCCCCCCTCCAGCGTGAGTTTCGAGACAAAGGTGGCCTGCGGTCGTCCCCAGAGCGCGGCCAGCATGGGACCGACCTGGCCACAATCGTCGTCGATCGCCTGCTTGCCCAGAATGACCAGTCCCGGCTCGATCTCCTGGACGAGGTGATAGAGGACATGGGCGACCTCGAGCGGGCCGGTCTCCCGGGTGGTCTCGATGTGGATGGCCCGGTCCGCGCCCATGGCCAGGAGGCTCCGGATCTGGGATTCGGCTTCGTGCGGACCCACGGTTGCCACCACCACCTCGGATGCCTCTCCCCGTTCCCGGATCCGGAGTGCTTCCTCGAGCGCGATTTCGTCGAAGGGATTGACGCCCATCTTGACACCATCGGTCGCGATTCCCGAATGATCGGGCTTGAGACGGACCCGGACGTTGTAGTCGACAACCCGCTTCGCGGCGACCAGGATTTTGATCGGGTTCATGGCACTCCTCAGAGGTTGGCGTAGTTCGGGCCCGATCCCCCTTCGGGGGGAACCCAGGTGATCTGTTCAAAGGGATCCTTGATGTCGCAGGCCTTGCAGTGGACGCAGTTTGCAGCGTTGATCTGGAGACGCGATCCCCCTCCCTCGGTCACGATCTCGTAGACACCCGCCGGACAGAAACGGGTACAGGGATTGCCAAAACGGGCGCTGCATTCGCTCACACAAAGAGCGGGGTTCGCAACCCGGAGATGGACGGGCTGGTTTTCCTCATGGTGGAGCGCGGCGGGATCGACAAAGGCAAGGCGGTCTCTCGGAGGCAGCGTGCGGGTCCGGTAGCGGGGCTGCTTGCCCCGGATCACCCCCCGCGGCCGGAGACTCTTCCAGTCCTCGGCATTGGAAAGCGTCCACGGGACCCGTCCACCCACCACGGTCTCGAAGGCTGCATTGGCGAGTCCGGACCAGAGTCCCGCCCGGAAGCCGGGACGAATGTTGCGCACCCGCCAGAGCTCACGACCCATCTCCGATCGGCGGAAACCTTGATCAAATCCTTTGGGATCTCCGGTCCGGACCAGGTGCTCGGCCGCCTGGATTCCCGAACCCAACGCCATGTGGACCCCCTTGATCTTGGGGACGTTCAAGGTTCCCGCCGCATCCCCCACGAGGAGCCCACCCGGCATCTCGAGTGTGGGAAGAGCCGGATACCCACCCTCGACCAGGCTCCGCGCACCGGCGGAGAGGATCTCGCCGCCTTTGAAAAGGGGCAGGAGCAGGGGATGATGCTTGAATTGCTGGAAAGCCTCGAAGGGCGAAAAATCGGGATCCGCGTAATCAAGGCCCACCACAAAACCGACGGCAAGACGATCCCGGTCCAGATGGTAGACGAAACCACCCCCATAAAGATCGGAGGGAAGCGGCCAGCCGATGGTATGGAGAACGGATCCGGGGAGGGTCCGGCCGGGCGGAAGCTGCCAGAGTTCCTTCAGGCCGAGCGCGTAGGTCTGCGGGCTTTTCCCCTGGTCGAGCCCGAAATGGCGGATGAGGATCTTGGCGAGACTGCCCCGGCAGCCTTCGGCCACGACGGTCACGCCGGCCCTGACCTCGACCCCCGGGGAGAAATTCGGTCCCTCTGCCCCCTCCCGGGTCCGCCCGAGGTCGCCCACACGAACCCCGGCCAGGGCTCCTGCCCGGTCCCAGAGCGGCTCGGCAGCGGCAAAGCCGGGGAAGATCTCGACACCCAGGGCTTCGGCAGCCGCACCCAGCCGGCGCACAAGGGCTCCCAACGAAACGATCCAGTTGCCGTCGTTGTGCATCTGCGGCGGCGTGGGAAGACGAAAGGCACGTTCATAGCCGAGATAGAGGAAGCGGTCGGCCGAAACGGGTACCTGGATATCGAGGGGCTCCTCGCGCCAACCGGGCAGGAGCTGGTCCACATGGGTCGGCTCGATCACGGCACCGGACAGGTTCTGGGCTCCCAGGCTCGCCGCTTTTTCGAGAACCGCGACCGAGAGCGACGGCTTCTGTTTTTTCAGGGTGAGCGCGCAGGCGAGTCCTGCGGGTCCCGCTCCCACCACGAGGACGTCATAGCGGAGACCGTCACCCTCGGACATGATTCCCGGTTCCTTCCATCACTTGGGCTGCATGCGGATGGCGCCATCGAGACGGATCGTGGTGCCGTTCAGCATGGGATTTTCGACGATGGACTGGACGAGCTCGGCGTATTCCTCCGGTCGACCGAGACGCGAAGGGAAAGGCACCTGGGCACCCAAGGAGGCTTGGAGTTCGGGTGTCATGCCGCCCACCATGGGGGTCTCGAAAATACCGGGGGCGATCGTGACCACGCGGATCCCGAGCCGGGCGAACTCGCGCGCCAGGGGCAAGGTCATGCCGACCACTCCTCCCTTCGAGGCCGAATAGGCCGCCTGTCCGATCTGTCCCTCGAAGGCGGCCACCGAGGCAGTCAGTACGCAGACGCCGCGTTCCCCTTCTCCGTTCGGATTCTGGGCCTGCATGAGTCCGGCCGCCGCCCGGACCAGATGAAAGGTGCCGACGAGATTGATGCCGATCGTGCGCTGGAACGCCTCCGAGGACATGGGGCCCTCCCGACCGAGCACACGGCCCGCACCGATCACTCCCGCACAGGAAACGGCCACGTCCACCCGGCCGAGGAACTCCCGGGCGCGAGCCAGTGCCGCATCCACTTGCCCCCCCTCGCGCACGTCGGTCGGGACGAAAAGAACCTGATCTGGAACTTCGGACGCAAAACGTTCCCCTGCCTCCCGTGCCACATCGAGGATGACCACGCGTCCTCCCGAGCCCAGTACCCGGTCGGCCACGGCACGTCCCAGTCCGGACGCACCCCCACTCACAACAGCCATCAGGTTCTCGAATCGCATCTCGTTCCGGCTCCTCTCGTGGATCCCGTCTGATCGACCCGTGAATTATCGCCCATCGGGACGGATTCTTCAGGTCCCGCCCTGGGGATCCCCTGGTGGTCTGGATCCTTTGGAATCCCCCGTCCATCGCCGGTTGCCGGAACGGGGGCACTGCGATATCATAATCAAATATTTTTGATATCGAACGGTTCCATGCCACGCACCCTCATCAATCTCGAACCGGAAGACAAGCACTGGATCGACCGGGAAGCCCGGCGTCGCCACGTCCCCATGACCGAACTTGTTCGGCAGGCCGTCCACCTTTTCCGCATCCGAACCGAATCGCTGGCCCAACATGATCTGCAGGCCATCCTGGCACAAACCACAGGGATTCGGCGGGGTCATGACGGGCTCGAACACCAAAAACGGCTGCGTGAAGAATGGGACGCCCGATTTTGAAGTATCTCCTGGATTCGGTCATCCTCATCGATCACCTGAACGCAATCCCGCCTGCCACGGCCTTCTTGCAGGAGCACGGCCACGCCTGTTCTCTCTCCGCGATCACTCGCGCCGAGGTACAGGCCAGCCTGGAGAACAACGCGGTTGGGTCTTTGGCCCGCGAACTGCTGGATCTCTTTCCGACCCTGCCACTCACGGCGGAGACCGCAGATTTGGCAGCGCGCCTGAGAAAGACCCGGCACCTCAAACACCCGGATGCTTTCCAGGCGGCAGTCGCTGTCCTGAACCGGCTGGTTCTGGTGACCCGAAACACACGTGATTTCGGATCGGGTTCGGGCCTGAGGGTACTGGTGCCGTATCGATTATGAGCGGCGGGAGAGACCTGCTCTCGGACCGCCCCGACCTCTCCGGAAGGAGTCTCAGTCAGGATTTTCCTGTACGCGAACCGGGCCGGTTCGGATCCTCCGCGAATCTTCGCACCACTTGGCTGAGCGCGGTGCGCCAGTGAACGGGCTCAAGCCCGGTCCGCGCAATGGTCTCCGACTTGTCGAGAATGGCCTGGAACGGGCGCCGGGCGGGCAGAGGGTACGCCTCGGTGGGGATCGGATGAATCGGGACCAAGCGCTTGAGGAGACCCGCATTCCGCGCCTCTTCCTCAATTGCACAGGCAAAATCGTACCAGCTCGCGACCCCGGCATCACTCCAGTGGAGGATGCCGGAAAGATCCTCACGCAACGCCACCGCCCAGAGAAAGCGGGCCAGCGAGAGCGCCGAGGTGGGTGTCCCCACCTGATCGTCGATCACATGAAGTTCTTCTCGCTCACCCAGAAGACGCAGGATGGTGCGAAAAAAGTTGTGCCCCCAAGGGGCATAGACCCAGCCGGTCCGGACGATCAGGGCCAAGGAGTGACCGAGTGACTGGATGGCTTTTTCTCCTTCTGCCTTGCTTTCTCCATAGCGGTTGACCGGCCGCGGGGGATCTTCGGGCCGCCATGGCCGACCGCGGTCGCCTGGAAACACGAAGTCGGTCGAGACATGGACCAGCCGGATGCCTCCTGCCCGGGCAAGCCGGGCCAGTGCCGCGGGCGCCTCCGCATTGACCGCACAGGCCAGTTCGAACTCACGCTCGGCACGGTCGACGGCCGTATAAGCGGCCGCATTGAGGATGAGGTCCGGACTCGCGGCCTTCAGGGCCGCTTCGATGTCCACAGGGCGGGTCAGGTCCAGATCATCCCGGGCGGAGCGGACAACCTCGACCCCGGAGGGACGGAACTCCCAGAGTGCCCGGCCAAGCTGTCCCCCAGCGCCCAGGAGGAGAACCCGCCGTGCCGAGGGATCAGCCGCGCGATTCTTCAAGGAGGCGAAGGAGGTATTGGCCGTAGCCGTTCTTGAGAAGCGGCTTGGCGAGATGCTCCAGCTGCTTGCCATCGATGAACCCCTGACGGAACGCCACTTCCTCTGGGCAGGCCACCTTGAGCCCCTGACGGGCTTCGAGCGTCTCGATGAAGTTCGCGGCCTGCAGCAGCGACTCGGGGGTCCCGGTGTCCAGCCAGGCGATCCCGCGTTCGAGACGCTCGACCGAAAGTTCCCCCGCAGCCAGATAGCGGTTATTGAGATCGGTGATCTCGAGCTCGCCCCGTGCGGAGGGAACCAGTCGGGCCGCATGCTCCACCACCGACTCGTCGTAAAAATAGAGGCCGGTCACGGCATAGTGTGAGCGCGGCCGGGCCGGTTTTTCCTCGATGCCGAGCACGCGGCCGGCCCGGTCAAAATCCACCACCCCGTAGCGCTCGGGGTCGCGCACATAGTAGGCAAAGACGGTCGCACCCCGGCTTCGCTCAGAGGCCCGACCGAGGGTCTGGGTCAGGCCCTGACCGTAGAAAATGTTGTCCCCGAGGATCAGGGCGACCGGGCTCCCTTCAGCGAAGGATCGGGCAACCAGAAACGCCTGCGCGAGGCCCCCGGGATAGGGCTGCTCGGCGTAGCGGATCGCGAGGCCCCACTGGGAGCCGTCCCCGAGCAGTGCCCGATAGCTGGGGAGATCCCTGGGCGTCGAGATCAGGAGGATCTCCCGGATCCCGGCCAACATGAGCGTGGTAAGCGGGTAGTAGACGAGTGGCTTGTCGAAGACCGGCAGGAGCTGCTTGCTCACAACGTGGGTGATCGGATAAAGGCGGGTCCCGGAACCACCCGCCAGAATGATGCCCCGGCGGATCACGGGACCTGAGATTCCAGGATCCGGGAGGAGCGGGGCATCTTCAGTTCTCCCGGTGGGAGGGGATCCGGTTCGCCACCAAGGGGATCACGACCCCCCGCCCAGTCTCCTCTTCCCGGGGTTCCGTCCTTCGGAAATCCCCATGAGTCAGGCGGTTCAGCTCCCCAATCAGTTCCGGCCGGGTTGCAAGCATCAGCCGGGCAGACCAGAGTTCGAGGTCCCGCTTGAGGGACGCCCAGTCCGAATGGGTTTCGCTCTGGGCCAAAAACAGCTTGGGGTGGTCGGTCATCAGCCGGCGCTCCTGTTCATAGAACAGCTGCTCCGCCAGCTTTTCGCCTGGGCGCAAGCCGATGTAGACAATCTCCATGTCGATTCCCAAGCGGTGCCCGGACAGCTCGACCATTTGTTCCGCGAGATCCCGGATCCGAATGGGCTTCCCCATGTCCAGGACAAAAATCCCAGCGCCCAGGCGCGAGGTCGCGGCTTCAAGCACCAGATGGACCGCCTCCGAGATGGTCATGAAGTAGCGCCGGACCTCGGGATGGGTGACAGTGACGGGTCCTCCGGCCTTGATCTGGGCCCGGAAGAGGGGAACCACCGATCCCATGGAATCGAGAACGTTGCCAAAACGGACGGTCATGAACTCCGTCCTGCCCTGTCCGTTCAGGGCCAGGACGATCTGCTCGGCCAGTCGCTTCGTGGCGCCCATGATGTTCGCCGGCCAGACTGCCTTGTCGGTCGAAACCAGCATAAACCGCTCCACCGAATGGCGAATGGCCATCTCGGCCATGTTTTTGGTTCCGAAGACGTTGTTCCGGATTCCGGCAACCGGATTTTCCTCGACCAAAGGTACATGCTTGTAGGCCGCCGCATGGAAAACCACCTCGGGATGAGTCTCGCGGAACACGCCATCCATCGCCTCGGCCGAGGTCACATCGGTCAGACGACCCTCGATCCGGGCTCCAGCCAGGGGATTCAGCTCGGCCAAAATACGGTACAGATTGTATTCCGCGTGCTCCACAAGGATCAGCCGATCCACGCCGAGACTCAAGAGTTGTCGGCAGATCTCGGAGCCGATCGAACCGCCGGCACCGGTAACCAGGATCCGCTTCCCGCCAAAAAAATTCTGCAAGGCCGAAGACTGCATGACAACCGGTTCGCGACCCAGCAAATCCTCGACTGAAACCGGTCTCAATCGCTCGACGGTGATCCGCTGGTTGATGAGTTCGCTGAGTCGGGGCAGTGTCCAGCAGGTCACCTGAAGCGTCTGACAGGTCTGCACGACCTGCTGCAGGAGCCTCCGGGGTGCGGAGGGCATGGCGTAGATCACGATTTGAGCCCGCACCTCCTGGATGACGCGTGACAGTTCGTTGACCGTGCCGAGAACCGGGACTCCCTGAAGGGCACGACCCCGCTTGGCCGGATCGTCATCCACGAAAGCGACCGGCACATAGGTCCGGTCATCGCGCAGATCGCGAAGCAGAAGCTCTGCCGCGACACCTGCTCCGACCAGAACCGCCCGCTGACCCGTCCTCTGGAAGAAAAGACCCCGGCGCTCCTTCCAGATGCGATACCCCAGACGGCCCGCACCCAGTCCGATCAGCAACAGGAGGGGCTGCAGAATGAGAAAGCCCCGTGGCAGCCGTTCCAGATCGTCGATGAAGGTGATCGAACCCAGTGTGAGCAGTGTGCCCAAAGCCACCGCTTCTGTCAGACGGATGAGATCCGGTAATGAGGCAAAACGCCAGATCCCCCGGTAGCACTTGAGGGCATACAGGCTCAGGCTCTGGCACAGGAAGGTCACGCCCAGGTACACCCACCAGCGGGACTCCAGGGACAAGTCCGCAAGATGCCTCCAGTCGACCCGGACAATCAGTGCCAGGGGGACGCTGAGAAGGATCCAGAGCGAATCGTGGAAGAAAACGGCGAGGCGAAGCACGGAACGGTTCCGCCACCAGGCGCGGGGCTCGAAACTGGACAGGGAGGGGCGGGTTATCCGCACAGGAGTCGCCTCACGGTCGCGAACACGACACAACAGTCACTTACAGGAGTCCTCTTTTCAGCGTAGCGCAAATTCATGCGGATTTTCCTTGGCATGAGGTGATTAATATACGTCTTTTCCGGATCCGGAGAGCGAGCCAGGATCCGGCCTTCATGCCGGAAGACGATACTCGCGGGGTCCGTCAGCCCCGGCGGAAACTCGAGGACCAACCGTTCTTGGGGTCGGTAATGGGCCACGTAGCAGGCGAGTTCCGGCCTGGGCCCCACCCAGCTCATCTCGCCGCGGATGATGTTGAGGAGCTGGGGCCATTCGTCCACCCGGCTCCGGCGCAGCCATTGCCCCACCCCGGTGATCTGGGGATCGGCCGGAACCGTCAAGCCGATCCGGGATTGTCCCGGCGGGAGTCGGGCCATGCTGCGGAATTTGATCAGGGGAAAAGAACGCCCTCCCTGACCGACCCGCTCCTGGACAAAAAAGACCGGTGGCCCGTCCGTAATCAGGATGGCGAGCGCAACCAACAAACCCGGCGGCAGGAGCAAGAGGCCGACGAGCGCCGCGAGCAGGCGTTCGCCCAGGGTGACCTTGTGCTTCATGCTCCGTGTTGACGGACGATGTCCAAAACCGCGTCAATGACATCGCCGACATCAGTATCGGACAACCCGGGGTGCAGGGGCAGGCTCAGGATCCGGCGGTAAGCCCCATCCGCCTGGGGAAAGTCTTCCGGTTGAAAACCGTAGCGGTCCCGGTAAAACGGATGGAGATGAAGCGGGATGAAATGGACGGAAGCCCCGATCCGACGCCGTCCCAGCTCTTCCACAAACTGGTCACGGCCGATCGACAGGTATTCAGGCCGCAGTCGGAGCGGATACAAGTGGCGGGCATGTCGGATCCCCTCACGCGCTTTCATCGGTTCCAGGGCCGGACATTCCCCAAAGGCCCGATCGTAGGCCAGAGACACCGCGTCCCGCCGCTTCTGGAAGGATTCCAGTTTTCTGAGCTGAACGAGTCCCATGGCCGCCTGGGGATCAGTCAGATTGTATTTGAAGCCGGGAGACTCGATTTCATAAAACCACGCCCCCCCCTGGTGATAGCGCCTCCACGCATCCCGGTTCATGCCGTGGAGGGCCAAGGGCCGGGCCCGTGCAATCCGGGCCTCGTCTCCGGTCAGCATGCCGCCTTCCCCCGTCGTGAGATTTTTCGTGGCATAAAAACTGAACGCGGTAAAGTGTTTCTCCGATCCGATCGGGTGTCCCCGGTATTCTGCGGCCAGCGCATGGGCCGCATCGAAGACCAGCTCCAGCCCATGCTTCCCGGCGAGATCCTGAAACCGTTCCATCTCGACGGGGTGTCCCGCAAAATGCACCGGCAGGATGGCCCGGGTCCGGGGCGTGATCACCCGTTCGACTGCGCTGGGGTCAAGATTCAGGGTATCTGCCTCCACATCGGCGAAAACCGGACGCGCGCCCACATGCTCGATGACATTGGCGGTCGCCGCAAAAGTAAAGGGGGTCGTCACGACCTCATCCCCGGGTTGGATGCCCAGAGCCACAAGGGCCAGATGGAGGGCTGCGGTGCAGGAGGAAACAGCCAAGGCAGCCTCGGCCCGTACTAGTTCGGAAAAGGCATTCTCAAACTCCCGGACACGGGGGCCGAGAGTAAGCCACCCGCTTCGAAGCGCCTCGGTTGCGGCCTGGATCTCCTCTTCACCGATCGCGGGTGGGGAAAAGGGCAGAAACGCTTCTCTCATCCGGCATGCTCCATGGCCAGGGCGCGCCTCAGTATCCCACGACCTCCCTCCCCGCCAACACAGCGTTCGAACCAGACGCGTCCAGCACAACCCATGGCCTTGCAACGTTCAGGCTGAGCCCCGAGTTCCAGGAGGAGATGGGCGAGCGCGGCGGCATCACCGGAGGGGAGCCTGAGTCCTCCCCCGGATTCGCGGAGAACGGTCTCGCTATCGCCGGATCCCAGAAAGACGACAGGGCAACCCAATCCCAGATAATCGAAGAGCTTGCTCGGAAGGGCCGTCCGGAACAGGTCTGCCTCCGGAAATAAAAGAAGAGCGAGATCGGCCTCGCGAATCAGCGAACGGGCCTCCTGCCGTGGCAGAGGCCCGGTAAAGCGGACCGGCAAACGCTCCCGCTCCACACGCACCCGGTAGCCGGCCGCGCGCTCGCCATCGCCAACCAGAAGAAAACCGATCCCGGAGTCCGCACCGACCCTCGCGGCTGCCTCCAGCAACGTATCGAGATCACTGGCTCGACCCATGCTTCCGGCGTAGATGATCCGGAAACGGGCATCTCCCCAGGGAGATTCCGGACGGGGAGGATGGGAAGCAAGGGTGGGGTTCGAGCGAGGATCCGGAAGGAGCGCTGGATCGGCGTTATAGAGCAGGCCCAACTTTTCATCCGGAACCCGCTGGGCTTGGAGCGACTGCAGGATCCCCGGAGTGGCACACAGGATGAAGGCGGCCCGGCGTCGCAGCGCGCGCTGAAAAATCGAGAGTCCGCGACTGAGAAGACCGGGCTTCAAAACCCCCAACGCCAATGCGGTCTCCGGATAGAGGTCCCGCTCATCCAGGACCAGGCGCGCGCGGAAACGCCCCGCCAAGGCCCAGGCCACCGGACATACCAGGATGGGGTCGGTCCCCACCAGCACCACATCCGGTTTCCGTTTCATCCGGATCTGTGCGGCCAGGAAACCCAACGTGGCAAAGCGCGTGTAATGGATCAATCGCCGTACCATGCTTTTCCGGTAATCCAGGAGCCCCGAGATCCTGAGGAAACGGATTCCATCCTCCTCGCTCTCGCTGCACCAGCCCCTTCCACCTTTGCGCAGGTCCCGTCCGGTCATATAGTGGATTGCAGAGGTCATGACGGTGACCGAACACCCGAGGTCGCGGAGCTGGCAGGCTTCTAACCAGGGACGCACCGCCCCGGGTTCGTCCGGACGAGGACAGTGAAAGGTGAGGAAGAGGACGTGGGGCCTTCGGTCGGAAGCAGCCTCCGGCGAGCTAGGGGCCATGGTCCGTCACGGCCTCGCGGACCGCCCGAATCACACGCCCGATTTCCTCCTCCCCCAGTCCATGGTGAACGGGAAGCGCAAGGATGGTTTCGGTGAGCCGTTCCGTCACGGGGAGCGAGACCACTCCGAGTCGCTCGCGGATCACCGGTTGCTGGTGAATGCCTCTCGGATAGTGCACTGCGGTCGAAACCCCCTTTTTCGTAAGTCGTTCGGCCAGAGCATCACGACCGAATCCCATCTCCTTCTCGTCGATGACCACCGAGTATTGATGCCAGGAGGACTCGGAGCCTTTGGGCTCGGCCGGCAACTCAAAACCTGGCAAACCCAAAAGCCCGGCGTTGAGCTGGGCAGCGTTCTGCCGTCGGCGCGCCAGCATGGTCTCCAGTCGTCCCAGCTGGGCACGCCCGATGGCCGCCTCCACGTCCGTCATCCGGTAGTTCCACCCAACCATCGTATGGACGTACTTGGCTGTCTGGCCATGGGTACGGAGATAACGCATCTTCCGGTCCAGCTCCGGATCGGCACTGGTCACCATCCCCCCTTCCCCCACGAAGAGGTTTTTCGTCGGATAGAAGGAGTAGCAGACACAGGCGCCGAGAGAGCCGATGTCCCGGCCGTTGAACCGGGTCCCCATGGACTGGGCGGCATCCCAGACGATCCGCAAACTGTGCTGGGCAGCAAAGGATTCGATCGCATCGACCGGACAGGAGGCACCAAACAGGTGGACCGGTACTATGCCCCGCGTTCTCGAGGTGAGACGCCGGGCCGCATCTTCCAGGTCGATCAGGTAGGTCTTGGGATCGACGTCACAAAGCACGGGGACCAGGCCCGTTTGCAGGGCCATGCCCGCCGTCGCAAAGAAACTGAAAGAGGGCATGAGGATCTCGTCTCCGGGCTCGAAGACGGCTGCATAGGCGAGGTGCAAGGCAGCGGACCCGTTGGCACAGGTCACTGCATGGCGGGCACTGACCTGGTCGGCGAACGCCTTCTCGAAACGGTCACATTCCACTCCCTGCCGGAGTTGTCCGGAGCGGAGCACGTGCAGGGCCGCCTCGATTTCGGGCTCGGCCAGGGTGGTGTCAGCCATGGGGATCATCGGAGACTCGCCTCTCTCGGTTCTGGTTGTGAAACACTCGATTGAACCAGCCGATCCAGCAGGAGCTGGAGTTCGGCTGCTTCCGCCACCTGGCCGTAGGCCGGCGCCCGGTTTGCCCGGACGGCCTCCAGGAAAGTCCGGGCCTGGATCCGATACGGATCCTCCGGACCCGGTGGGAGACGGAGGGGGCTTGGGCCCGTGGGATGCCCAGCCTTTGCGTGGGATAAAAAAAGCTGTGACGGGAAAGTGGAGTCAATGGAAGCACGGATTCCCCCGCACGGTCCCTCGATTTCGACCCACTGCGCAAACCCGGGCGTCAGGAAATCGGCCTCGAGAATCACGGCGGGCCCCTGGGGATAATCGAGACGAACCACCCAGAGATCGTCGGCATCGACCGGCACTCTCTGCCCGCCGATTTCCCGTTCCGGCTGGCAGAGATCCCGTACCAGGAGATGGGCACCCTGAGGCGGCCCGAAAAACCAGAATGCGAGATCCAGGGCATGGACAAACATCTCGTTTGCGACCCCACCGCCCTCGGCATGCCGATGTTTCCATGGTTGATGGGATCCCCGTCCCCCGATCCGGAACAGGGCCAGATGGGGTGGGCCCAGAAGGGCTTCGTCCACGAGAAGACGCCGGACCTCTGCAAAGAGGGGGACCGAGCGGTACAGGAATCCCACCATGCCGACCCCCCCCCTTTCCCGGAGACACTCGGCCAGGCGCCAGGCTTCTCCTCCGCTGGAAGCCAGAGGTTTTTCCACGAGGAAAGCCTTCCCCGCATCCAAGGCGGCCTCGGCCAGGGGAACATGGGTCGGGGTCGGGGTCGTGATCACGACCGCTCGGATGGAATCGTCCCGGAACGCCGCGTCGACCGTGAGAACCGACAATCCCTCCCGGTCGGCCAATGATCGGGCACGCCCGGGATCGATATCCGCAACCACCAGCTCCACTTCCGGTTCGATCCCGCGCAAGCCGGCAATATGGCGGGGCGCCTGTTTCCCTGCACCCAGGATCGCCAACTTCACGTGGGTGGATCCCCCGGGATCAGTCCTCTCCAGGAGAGGGCGAGGTTGCGTTCCAAAAGGGATTCCGGCAAAGGCTCGAAACGAGCCGGTACCCCACGGGCCAGCATCCGGGCCGGGACATCCCGGGTCACCACAGCCCCCGCCGCCACAAAGGCATCCTCGCCGATCCGGACACCGGGACAGAGCGTGGCCCCGCCCCCCACCGTCACGCCCGTCTCCAGAATGGGACCTTCGGGGCGGTAGCGATTCCTTTGTTTCAGCGGGTAACGGTCATTGGTCATCACCACGCCCGGACCCACGAAAACCCGTTCGCCGATCCGGACCCGGGTCGGGATGTAGCAGTGGGACTCGATCTTGACGAAGCTCGCAATTTCGACTTCCCCGTCGATGATGGTCCCTGACCCGACGAGCACGTGGTGGCCAATCCGGGTCTTTTCGCGGATGAGCACATGGTGACCCGTCTGGAAATGATCCCCAATCAGGACATCCGCATAGAGAATGGTACCCGTCCGGATCCGTGCCCCGATTCCGAGCTGCAACGGGGCTGCATCGTCACGGTAACAGTAGCCCACCACGCACCCGGGGTCGATCTGGGCATCCGCGCCTACTTCGGCTCGGGGTTCCCTGGGAAACGGAGCGGGGGCACGGTGCCGCAAAGACTGTCTCTCTGACACGGGGATGATGAAGAAATAAGCCCGCGCATTATACCCGAACCCCCAACTGAACCCTTCCAGGGTATCGCCGGAGAAACGCGCAGGGATGCTATGATGCCCTTCAGGTCGAGCCGATCCTGGATCCCGCATGCCGGAAGCCCGTAACGCCCCAAGTAAGCAAGAGGCCGGAGAGAGCTTCGACCTGATTGATCTCTGGATCCTTTTCCGGACCAGAGCCCTTGTGTTCTGGGGGACCCTCACGCTTGTGCTCGCAGTCGGGATCGGACTGGCCCTTTCCAGTACCCCGCAGTTCCGCTACACGTCACTCATCCGCGTGGGCAGCCAGCGGATCGGTGAGCGGTTTGTGCAAGTCATGCCGACCTCACTCGTACAAAGCTGGATCCTCCATTCGGTGGCCCCCCTCTCGGCCCTCCAGCTCCGGAAAAATATGCCGGGGGCCCAATCCATCGCAGCCCGCCTCGAAGTCTCCCCGATCGTGCGGGGATCCGGTGTGCTCCTTCAAGTGGCCGGCACCCAGAGACAATCGAAAACGATTCAGGCCCTTTTTGAGGCGATCGGCCACCACGTCCAGCAAGGCACCAACGCCAATCTCCGGGCCCAAGAGGAGAAATCCCAACGGCTTCTCCACGCTGAAATCCAAAACATTAAAAAGGAGATCAAAATCTTTCGGGCCCAACAAGAACAAATCGGACACGGGACTGCCACTCACAGCCGGCGTGCGCGGTTCGAGGAGATCGAGTTCCTGGCATTTGAAACCAGTCATTTGGAACGTCAAGAAAACCACCTGGAAAGACTCCTCGCCCGACCGACCGACCGCTTGACAGAGCTTTTGGGCCCGGTCAGCCGGTCCCCGGGTCCTATCGGTCTCACCCCGATCAAGAAGGTCGGCATCTTCTTGCTGCTTGGAGCGGTTCTAGGAGCGGCTTTGGTCATACTGCTGCATCTCCGGGATCAGGCCCGGAAACGCTTACGAGTGAAGAAAGACGCCTAAGCGTTCCAGGAAGGGTTTCTGCACCCCTAGGGATGGAAGAAGGTTCATGGGTGTCCCACTCGGCAAGTGATGCGAGAGCGCTTGTGGATTCGCATGCCCCGTAGCAGTCCCACGGGTGAGAGTCCTGATCACAATCCACCAACCCGTTCTGATCGGTCGAGGCAAAGAGCAATGGGGAAAAGAGACCATGGTCCTTGCGTGACCCATCTCGAACCGTGTGCGGCAAACGCATCTCCTGACCCCGGTCTCCCCGAATCCCGGGTACGGACCGGTCAACTCTCGCCAATCACCCCGAGCGCACAGTCGACGATTCGTTCCGCCGCATGCCCGTCTCCAAATGGAACTTTCCAGTCCACCCGGGCATGGAGTGCCTCTGAGGCTCCTGCCAGGATTTGGTCCGGGTCCGTGCCAACCAGCCGGTTCGCCCCAATTTCGATCGTCTCCACCCACTCGGTATTTTCCCGGAGGGTTACACAAGGAACCCGATGGATACACGCTTCCTGTTGTACCCCGCCGGAATCGGTCAAGATCAGGGCCGCGCGGGACAGCAGGGCGAGGAACTCGAGGTAGCCACTTCCGGGACGAATTTCGACCCGATCTAGGGTATGCGCCCACTCCTCGAGGCCGAACTCCCGCAACCGCTTGAGCGTTCGGGGATGCGCGAGACAGAGCACCGTGAGATCCAGTACCTCGGCAACACGGGCAACCCCGGTGAAAATCCCGCGCAGACGGCCCGGATCATCCACGTTCTCCTCGCGATGGGTCGTGAGGATCGCATAAGGATGTCCCGTATCCCGGTCCCGCCGATCCGGTTGACCGAAACGTCGCAAGGCCAGGTCCAGATGGGCCCGTGAGGCATCCACGATCGGATTTCCCGTCTCGATGATCTTGCCCCGCACGGACTCCCTCTCGAGCTGCTGCCCCGCCTTGGGTGAGGAGGTAAACAGGTACTCCGAGATGTGGTCAATGATCCGGCGATTGTGTTCCTCCGGCATGGACCAGTCGTAGGAGCGTTCGCCCGCCTCCACATGTCCCACCCGGATGCCGAGTTTGCGGGCCGCCAGGGCCCCGGCGAGGTTTGTGTTGGCGTCCCCTCCGACCAGCACCAGACGGGGCTTCCGTTCCAAGAGGATCCGTTCGACTCCCTCAAGCATGGCTGCTGTCTGACCTCCATGTGTCGGCTTTTCGGAAACCCCTTCCAGCCGGTAATCGGGCGCAGGCAATTCGAGGTCCGAAAAGAACTGGGCATCCATGTTCGGCGAGTAATGCTGACCGGTATGGATCATGAAGTGGGCTCCTGCCTTCTTCCGCAGGCAGGCGATGATGGGCGCAAACATGACAATCCCCGGCCGGGTTCCCACCACCACTCCGACCTCGGGCCGGAGCGCTTCTGGACGCAATACTTTCTCACTCACACTCAAGCCCTCCGGTTCGCTCTTTGAGACATTGCCGCAACCACGGCCGGATCTCGCCAGCCGCCCTTTCCCAGTTGTACTTTTCCTCGAAAGCCCGGCGGGCATGACGCTGGAGCCGGTTCAAACGGTCCCGATCGGCGAGCAGATCGCCGAGGACCTGGGCCACGGCCGCAGCGCTTTCCGTATCGACCAAAACACCGCAATCGGTCTCCACCACCGGATGACCGATCTCGCCGAAGCACGGGGCGAGGATGGCCATCCCAGCCTGCATATAGGTGAAAATCTTGCGTCCATTCAAGGCGCCTACCTTCTGGTACAGGGGTGAGTCCGGCTGATGCAGGGCCAGGCCGATCTCCGCACCCGCGATTCGCGCAAGCATTTCCCGGTAAGACAAGGGACCGGAGATCTCGACCTGATCTCTCAATCCCAGCCCGTCCACGCGCTCTGCGAGTGCGGGGGTCCATCCGGGGCCGACCAGAAGCAGTGTGAGGTCCGGGTAACGGGGTTTGAGGAGCACAAGGGCCTGAAGCGCAACGCCGATCCCCTTGCGTTCGAGAAGTCCGCCGACATAACAGATCACCCGGCGCCCGGTTCTTATCTCTGGCCCAATCCTGGATTTCCAGGAACCATCATCGGCCAGAGCCGGGAAGTTG
>JAKATI010000026.1 GCA_021828045.1 Pseudomonadota bacterium
TCTGCATGAACGCCCCGAGATTGATGTCCGCGCGAATGAGGAAGAGTCAAGGGAGTCGGGGCTTTCCGTGGACGCTGATGAGCCGGCCTGAGGACGGCAAAACCGTGCGTTTGGCATGCCCAAACGCCCCCGGTGACGGGGCAGTCCCCGGTCGGATCCCGATGCCGAGGGTGGTTCCCTCTCACCACTCGGTCGTGGAATTGCGGAGCGCGAGAAACGAACGCCATGGGTGAGGTCCGGACCGGAAAACCGAAAGACGAGCAGTCCGTCCGGGACCGTGCCCTGGACCCGGAGGGCTCGTTTCTCGTCCAGGCCCCTGCCGGATCGGGAAAAACCACCTTGCTGGTGATGCGTTTTCTGACCCTGTTGGCCCGGGTCGATGAGCCTGAGGAAGTGCTGGCCCTCACCTTCACCCGGAAAGCGCAGGCGGAGATGACCCACCGGATCTGGCAGGCTCTCTCCGCCACGGATCGGTCCAGTCCCCTGGCCGGACCCGTAGAACTCGTCCGGCAGCGGAGCCAGGCACTCGGCTGGAACCTCGAACGCATGCCGCAACGACTCCGCATCATGACGATTGACGGCTTTGCCCTTGGGTTGATCCAGAAAATGCCCTGGTCGGCCGGCCGGGGGCAGATTCCGCGGGTGACCGAGAGGGCGGAAAGCCTGTACCTCGAGGCGGCACGGCGTGTCATCGAGGAGTTGCCGGCAGAACCGGATTATCGTGAGGCGATTGGAACCTGGCTGGTCGAGGTCGGAGGGGATCCGGAAGTCCTGGCCGGCTCCCTGGCACGAATGCTGGCAGTGCGCGAACAATGGCAGGGGCTCCTTTACACGGCGGGCCGGGAGCGCAGGCTGGGAGAGGGAAGCGAACGGGCCGGGCTTCATCTATTTCGAGACACCTACCTCCGTTGCCACCATGATTTAACACCCGGGCGCTTCCAGCGCTGGCTCGATCTTGCCCAGGCCGTACGGACCTGGCGGCAACGGCTGGATTCGCAGGTCGGTGCCCCGCCGGAGAAGGGAGAGGGCAAGGAGGCCGATTGTGCGGATCCCTGGACCGTGGACCGGCTCTGGGAAGTGGAGGCTCTCACCAATTTGTTTTTCACGAAAGAGAAAACCGTGCGGCGTCCACGTGGAATCCACAACCTGTTCAAAGCAAAGAAGGACACGCCCCATGAGCTGCGGGATGAGCGAGAATCGCTGTCCCGGGCGATTGTTGCCGAACTCGAGCGGCTCGAGTCCGATCCGGGCGGGATCGAGATCCTCCACAAGCTGGACCGGCTGCCTCGTATCCTGACCCAGGATTCGGTCCTGCTCGAACGGGTGCTCGTGGTTTTGGCACGGGCGCTCTACCAGCTTCAGCAGCTTTTCCGGGAGACGGCCACGGTCGACTTTTCCGAGATCACCGGAATGGCGCTTGAGGCATTGGGCGAGGAGGATCCGACGGACTTGGCTCTGGCACTCGATTACCGGATCCAACATCTCCTGGTGGACGAGTTCCAGGATACCAGCATTGCCCACTACACCCTGCTGAGACAGCTCATGAGAGGCTGGCAACCGCGTGATGGCCACACCTTTTTTGCCGTGGGTGACCCCCTCCAGTCGATTTACCGCTTTCGCCAAGCCGAGGTGGGGGTCTTCCTGAACTGCCAGGAGCGGGGGTTGCCGGGTTTCCCCCTCGAAACACTCGTCCTGCATGACAACTACCGGAGCCATCCGGCCCTCGTGGACTGGTTCAACCACCAGTTCAGCGGGCTGTTTCCAGCGACGGACGATCCTGAATCAGGGGCGGTTCGTTACAACCCGGTTCAGGCCCGGCAGGCCGGACAACAGGGAGAAGTCCGCGCCCATGTCCATCGGGTGGCCGGGAATGCCCCGGATGACCGGGCGCGGTGGGTCGTCGAACTCATTCGCAGGGAGCGGAACCGGAATCCTGTGGCACGGATCGCCGTGCTCGTGGACACGCATGATGATGCGGAGCCAATCGCCCGCCTGCTCAGAACCGAAAACCTCCCCTTCCGGGCCCTGGATCTCGAGCCGCTCGACGATTTTGGGGTGGTCCAGGATCTTCTCATGCTGTCTCTGGCGTTGCTGCATCCGGGTGACCGGCGGGCCTGGCTGGCCGTTCTGCGAGCGCCATGGATCGGCCTGTCGCTGGCTGATCTCGCGGCCTTGGAGGAAGTGCCCCTGATCCCGTCGGGAGCGATCGCGCCGTGGCCGCACGCCAATTTGTCCGCCGATGGGCGGGCAAGGCTCGATCGGGCCTGGCCGGTTCTCACGCTGGCTTTCGAACGGCTGTCCCGGACCCATCGTTTGAGGGAAGTGATCGAGGCCGTCTGGCTCGAGCTGGGGGGGCCTGCGCTCTACGGGCACGATTTCGACCTGGCTTTGGCCGAACGCTTTCTCGATATGCTGGACGAGCATCCGGCTGGGGAGTGGCGAGCCGATCCCCTTCGCCTACCGGAGGCCGTGGCTGGCCTCCGGGCTCCCCATGAAGTGGAGACCGAGGATCCGCGTCTTGAGCTGCTCACCATCCATCGAGCGAAGGGTCTTGAGTGGGACGTGGTCATCCTGGGAGGGCTGAATCATGTGCCCCCGCAGCGGGATTCCCGCCTGCTCGCTTGGTTGGAACGGATCGGGCCGGAGGGACCGGAGGTCATCATGGCAACAGCGGATGCAGCAAGCCTTAAGCCGGGGCGCCGGGGATGGTATCAGTACCTCAAGGCAATCGAACAGGAAAAAAACCAGGCGGAACGGATCCGCCTGGCCTATGTGGCCGCCACGCGGGCGCGGGAACGGCTTCATCTCGTGGCGCTGGCTGGATCCGGCGAGACACCCAAGCCCCGCAAGGGATCTCTGGCAGAGGTTTTTGGGTCTGCCTTTTCCTCAGCAGAACCCGTCGAGGCTCCCGCCTCGGGGTCCAATCCGGAAGCGCGGACAGCCGCGGTCCGGTTCCGGCGGCGAGAGGATTTCCCAGGCCTGGAGTGGCCCGTGGAGAGAGGGGCCAGCCAAGCAGACGGGAGCGTCGAGGCCCCGGTCCCTGCCCGGCCGGCTTACGACTGGGCTGAGAACGAGGCACGGGTTCTCGGACTCGTCCTGCACGAGATTTGCGCGTGGATCAGCCGGCTTGGCTGGGAGCGCAGCCGTCGTTGGCACAACCCGGATTCCGGTGCGCGGAAACGGTGGGAGCGCCTGCTCGTCGAAGGCGGGATTGCACCCCAGCGGGTCGAGCCTCTGGAACGGGAGCTCGGTCTGATCCTGGAACGGATCGTCCGCGATCCCGAAGCCCGATGGATTCTGGGCCCCCACCCCTGGGCTGCATGCGAACTGGCCTTGCAGGGCGGGACCGGTCCGGAGCGCGCGCGGATCCGGGTGGACCGTCTGTTCCGTGAACCGGACGGCACGTTCTGGATTATCGACTACAAGCTTGGGCGCCATGCCGGCGGAGATCTCGAGGCCTTTCTCCGCTCGGAAGAGACCCGCCACCGGCCCCAGCTCGAGCGATATGCCCGCCTGTTCAGCCAGGTGGAATCCGGTCCCCTGAGACTCGGCCTGTACTTCTTCGAGCCGGCCCGTTTCCATCCCCTGATGGCTTTCCCCGGGTGAGTCAATCCGCTACACTCCTGCCCGTTTCCAGCGAAGGGCCCACGGGCTGCACTCATGGCGCCTAGGCGAATCCAACCCCCCCGTCCCCAGGACCCCTCCCGCACGGGGTCCAAGGAAACCCAGGAATCGATTGACCTCGGCCGTTTTGTGGAAAAGGCTTATCTGGACTATTCCATGACGGTGATTCTCGATCGGGCCCTGCCCCACCTCGCCGATGGGCTGAAACCGGTCCAGCGCCGGATCCTCTATGCCATGCATGAACTCGGCCTCGGGAACAGTTCCAAGTTCAAGAAGTCGGCCCGCACCGTGGGCGATGTCATCGGCAAATTCCACCCCCATGGGGACCAGGCGGCTTATGAGGCACTGGTGCTCATGGCGCAACCTTTTTCCTGTCGCTATCCCCTGGTGACCGGTCAGGGCAATTTCGGATCACCGGACAACCCGAAATCGTTCGCCGCGATGCGCTATACCGAATGCCGACTTTCTCCTTATGCCGAGCTTCTTCTTTCGGAGCTCGACCAGGGAACGGTCGACTGGGCCCCAAACTTCGACGGGACCCTCGAGGAGCCGGTCCTCCTCCCGGCCCGGATACCCTGGGTCCTGCTCAATGGCTCAAGCGGAATTGCCGTCGGCATGGCCACCGATATCCCGCCTCATAACCTCGGCGAAATCACCCGTGCCCTGATTCACCTCCTGGACCACCCGAAGACAGAGCCGGCCGGTCTTTTGTCACACATTCCGGGGCCGGATTTCCCCTCTGAGGCGGAGATCACGACGTCTCCGGAAGAACTGCGGGCCCTGTATGAAACGGGCTCCGGCATGATCCGTTGCCGGGCCCGTTGCCACCGGGAAGGACACGATCTCGTGGTGGACGCCTTGCCCTACCAGGTTTCCGGGTCTGCGGTCTTGACCGAGCTGGCCCGTCTTGTCGGGGCCGGCGAGTTGCCGTGGGTTCGTGACCTGCGGGACGAATCCGACCAGGAACACCCCACCCGTCTTGTCATCACCCTCCGGGAGGGAGAACTCCCGCTGGAGGGGATTTTCGAGCATCTGTGCGCGGTCTGCGACCTGGAGCGGAACTACCGCGTCAACTTCAACGTCATCACCCCGGCCGGCGCACCCCGTGTGCTTCCCTTCGTCGACCTCCTCAGGCAGTGGCTGGAGTTCCGCCTGGCCACGCTGGAACGCCTGCTACGCTGGCAGCTCAGCCGCGTGCAGGCCCGTCTCGAGGTGGTGACGGGGCTCCTCCGGGTCCATCACGACCTTGATGCGGTCATCCGGGTCATCCGCGAGTCGGATGAGCCCCGCGAGGAACTCATGCGGGTCTTCGAACTGAGCGAGCGGCAGGCAGAGGCCATCCTGGACATGCGACTCCGACAGCTGGCCCGCCTTGAATCCCTGGTCCTCGAGAAAGAGCAACAGACGCTTGCTGCCCGTGAGACCGAAATCGCCGATACGCTGTCTTCCCCCGCACGTCTGCGGAAGATGGCGCGGGCCCAACTGCTTGCGGACCGGGAGCGGTTTGCCGATGCCCGCCGCTCGCCCCTGCAGCCCCGATCTGCGGCTGAGCGGTTGTCGCGGGAGCGGGCTGTTCGGGGAGAACCCGTGACGGTGGCCCTGACCAGGCGCGGCTGGATCCGGACGGCGCGAGGTCACAACTGGGATCCCAGCCAGTCCACGTATCGCAGCGGAGACAGCTTCCTGGCTCTCAGCCGAGGAGAGAGCCAGGAAACACTCGTGTTGTTCGATTCCCAGGGCCGAGTCTACAACCTGGGGCCGGATGATCTCCCGGACGGGCGCAGTCCCGGCATTCCATTGACCAGCCGCCTGGATCCGCCACCCGACGCCCGTTTTGTGGCCCTCACCTTTTGGAGGCCCGAGACACCGGTTCTTTGGGTCGATGCGTGGGGCTATGGTCTCATCCTCCCGGCATCCGCCTTGCGGGTGCGCCTCCGCAAGGGCCGCCCACTGTTCCGGTTGCCCGAGGGGGATCGGGCTCTTGCAGCGAGCTCCCTGGGTTTGGCCGATCGGGTGGTGTTGCTTGCTTCTTCGGGTCGGCTACTCGTGATTGATCCGGAGAGGGTTCCCCGCCTGGGTCGGGGTCGTGGGGTCCGGCTATTTGCGATTCCGGCAGAGCGGCGGGAGGAGGAACAGCTGCTTGTGGCACTTCCGCTGGCGCCTGGGGAAGGGCTCCGCCTCGTGAAGGGTCGGAACCAATGCCTGCTGCCCGCTTCCGGACTCGAATCCTACCGGGGTGACCGGGGCCGGCGGGGACGGTTGCTGCCTGACCCCTGGCCCCGTCGCATGGAGGATCTGGTGGTGGAGACGATTCCGGCGAAAGGGGGATGAACCCGCCCGGTTCCGCCTTTATGGCTTGATGGGAAGGTCCTCTCCGAAAAACGAGCCCTGGGCGAGCAGGACGCCGTGGAGGAGGAGGTCATTCAGCAGTTGTGCACGATCGACATCGGTGGCCAGGATCGGGATTTTCCTTTCGCGGAGCACGGATAACCAGGGCGCGGCCGTTTCGGCGGGAGGTGTATCGTCAGCCTCTACCTCCGGCGGGGAGTCGGCCTCGAGTAGACGGGATGCAGGCATGCGCACAAGATTCGGCTTGAAGTGATTGAGCATCAGACCGGAATAACTAGACTGGCCAAACTCATCCAGTCCGATCAGGATGCCGGCCGCGCGGAGGGGACCGATCCATTCCCGGGCCGTCTTGATCTGGTTGGCGATGGACCGTTCGTGGAAGAGGAGGGCCAACCGGCCCGGTGTTTGCTGTGGCCAGCGTTCGGCGATGGATCGGGCCATGTCAGAGTTTTTGAGGGTCTCCCCGGACAGCCTCAGGTAGAGGGTGAACGGCTCCGGTTGGGGCGGATGGAGGAGGTAGCCGAGGGCGGAGTCGAGGAGATGCTGGTCGAGAACTGCAAGTGCTCCCTGTTCGCTCACCCGCCGGAAGAAATCCGGCCATGAGGAACAGTGACACGTCTCCAACAGGCTGGAACCCAAGCGCAGTTCGAAGCGGATCAGCGAGTCGCCGGTCGTGAAACTGCTGATCGTTCGTCTGACCAGTGGCAGCTTCTTGCGTTCGATCATGTGGTCGATGACCGTTGCGAGGTCCTGTGGGTCCGATGCGGTGGCGGTCGGCAGGTAGCGATTGACGGGTTGGGGACCTTGCGAGGCTTGGGTCGCTTCCTGGACCAGGCGTTCCAGGGTGGAGCTCCGGACCCGTGAACTGAGGCCGATGACAAGGCCGATCACGAGGGAGCGATTCCAGGCTTCGTACAGTTTCCCGTCCACCGCGCGGTGGAGCTGTTCTGCCCATTGCTCCATGTTTTCTCCCGCCGGCCGTTCGAGCCAGTAGCACAGGGTCCATCCGAACCGGGTCACGAGATCCCCGGGCCGGGAAATGGCGCGGGAGTGACGCTCGATCTCGTCGAGCAGGCTCCCGATCATGGCTGTCCCGTGTTCGTTGAGGAGGCGGGGCAGGTCCCTGAGCTGGATGACGCCGATTGCCTGTTCGCTGCGCTTGGGCAGGGCGGCTTCGAGGTGTTCCTGAACCCGGGCGGTGAAATCCGTGTTGGTCACGAGACCTTCCATGCTTCCCGACTCTTGCGGCTGGGGCACGGGAGCTGGTTTCGGATCCGGGACTGCCTCGGGAGGCGGGGTTTGCGGTGGGGGTGAGTCCGGGCGGCGTGCCAGGATGAGAATCGCCGGTTCGCCCGCCCAGCTGAGCGGTCGGATCACGAGCTGGAGAGGGCCCCCCCGTTGCTGCACCTCGAATTCGACCGGACGGGACACGCTCGCCTGGGAACATTTTTTGAGTGCCTGCTTGATGCGGGTACGTTCCCCCGCTGGAAAGAGGTCCAGGAAGGAGCGGGATTCAGGGCTGTCCAGGCCGAAAAGCGTGAGGTAGGCGGGGTTGGCGTAGAGATGGAGCCCTTCCTGAATGAAAGCCAGCGGGGTTTCCAGAGTCTCCGCGAGCAGGCGATGGGCCCGTTCCCCTTCCTCGTTCGTATAGCGTAGTTGCAGGGCATCGCGCTTCAGGCGCGAGAATTCAGCGGTCTGCTGGATGATCTGCCGGGCTTTGGGGGCATCGTCCAGGCTGATGAAATCGGTGCCGGGCCACGTGCCGGGGCTCTGTTCGAGGAGGGACAAGCGGGGCAGTGCCTCCCATTTCTGCTGCAAGTCCTCCGGGAGGGAGGCCCAGTTCCAATCGAGTTCAGGATCCCAGATCAGGATCGTCCAGTCGGAAGGCTCCTCCTCCGCCAAGGCCTCGAAGCTATCGATGCTGCGGATCCGTGACCACACTCCCTGATTCCGGAGCAGGGTGTTGATGGCCTCCGCCCGTTCGGCATGACGGGTGAGGACGAGGAGTGGGATGGGATCCTGTTCGGATGAGTTCACATGGAGCCCTCCAGCGGGGTTTTGGCCGGTGCGCCGGGAATCTCACGGACGAGCCGGGGGACCAGGTATCCCGGAAGGCGGGCCCGGAGTTCCCGGTGGATGCGACGGGCCCGGTCGTCGCTCACGGCGAAGTGGGCACCGCCCTGAACAGGATCCAGCTGGTGGAGATAGTAGGGTAATACACCGGAAGAAAAGAGGGTTTCCGAGAGGTCGGCGAGACTTTCCGGTGTGTCGTTGACACCGGCCAGAAGCACCGACTGATTGAGCAGATGGAAGCCGCCGGTGCGGAACTCGTGGAGTGCCCGAACCACGGCGGGCGTGATCTCGCGGGCATGGTTGGCATGGATCACGAGCACCCGGCGGCGGGAGAAGCGGCTCAGCGCCTCCAGGAGTGCTGGAACGACCCGGCGGGGCCGGACGACGGGTTCCCGGCTGTGGATGCGGAGCGTGGCCAGATGCGGGATCGAGTTGAGACGACCGCACAGCGAAGCGAGACGACTCCGGCTCAAGGTGAGGGGATCTCCGCCGCTCAGGATGATCTCGCGGATGCTCGGATCCGCACTCAGCTGGGCCAGTGCCGCTTTCAGGTCCGGATCCTGCCGGGCTTGAGCGCGTACCGGGAAATGCCGCCGGAAGCAGTACCGGCAATGGATGCTGCATTCGATTCCGGCCAGGAGGAGTGCCCGGCCGGCATATTTGCGGATGAGACGCGGACTCGCGAGGCGCGGCTGCTCTTCCAGCGGATCGGCGAGGCCGGCCGGGTCGGCTTCCTCGATCCGGGGGGCAAATTGCAGCCAGAGCGGATCGCCCGGGACCGAGCGGGAAAGAAAGGAACGGGAAACCCGGAACGGAAAAGCCTGCAGGATCTCTCTCGGGGGGGCGGGTGGCATCCGGACCTTCCGGGTTCCGAGAACGGCCAAATCGGTCACGAGCGCCAAGCTCGAGTCCTCCTCCGGGAGGGGGTTCAGTGGAGAGTCGACTTTCGCTATCATAAGAGGTCAGGCCGCCCGGCCCTTTGCCCGGGCGGGCCATCACTATCCTGCATGGATCCACGAGACATGACGACCTATACTACCAATGAATTCAAAAGTGGCCTCAAAATCATCCTGGACGGGGATCCGTACAACGTCATTGAAAACGAGTTTGTCAAACCCGGCAAGGGGCAGGCCTTCAACCGGGTACGGATCCGAAACCTGAAAACCAACCGGGTCATCGAGAAGACCTTCAAGTCGGGGGATACGGTCGAAGGGGCCGATGTCGTCGACGTCGAGATGCAGTACCTCTACCAGGACGGGACTCACTGGCACTTCATGCACCCGGAGACCTTTGAGCAGTATCATGCAGAAGCCGCCTCGATGGCGGATGGAGCGCGCTGGCTCAAGGGAGAGGAGATCTGCATCGTGACCTTGTGGAACAACCGGCCGCTCTTGGTGACTCCTCCCCATACCGTGGTTCTGCGCGTCACCCGCACCGATCCGGGCCTGCGGGGCGACACCTCGAGCGGGGGCAGCAAGCCGGCGGAACTGGAAACCGGCGCCAGCGTCCGGGTTCCGCTCTTTATCCAGGAAGGCGAGCTCATCAAGGTCAACACGCGGACTGCGGAATACGTTGCGCGCGGCAAGGAGTGAGGGAAGCTGCGACTGGCGGCCCCGGGCCGGACGCGAGACCCTCCGCCTCCGGGCCGCACTCAAGGCAGAGGTCCGTGCGTTCATGGATGCGCGGGGAATCCTGGAGGTCGATACGCCGCACCTCGCACCTCACGCGGTGCCTGACCCGGAGTTGTCCTGTTTCTCCGTGACCGGCCGTCGTGCACGCTACTGGTTGGTTCCATCGCCCGAGTACCACCTGAAGCGGCTTCTTGCCGCCGACTATGGGGATGTCTACAGCCTGGGCCCGGTTTTCCGGGACGACGAAGTGGGATTTCTTCACGAGCCCGAGTTCACCCTCCTGGAATACTATCGGGTGGGTTGGGATGCGCGGGCGTTGGCCGAGGAAGCGGCCGGGCTGGTGGCCCACCTGACCGGCCGACCGAACCGGGTTCGCTTCATCCGGTATGTCGACCTGTTCCAGGAGGCACTCGGACTGGATCCTCTCACGGTACCTGCCGAACAGCTCTGGAAGGCGATCGAGCCCGAACACCGTCCAGTCGGAATCGAGCCGGGTGACCGGGCGGCGCTCTGCGATTTCTGGCTGGGGACGCGGTTCTATCCGCACCTGGGTGAACGGGAGACGGTTATTGTCCACGATTTTCCCGCGGAGGCTGCTGCACTGGCCCGCCTGGATCCGGCCGATCCCCGGTTCGCACAGCGTTTTGAGATGGTGATCGGTGGGATTGAGATCGCGAACGGCTACCACGAACTGGCCGATGCGACCGAGCAGGCACTCCGGTTTGAACGTGACCGGGCGCACCGCCGCCGGACCGGACGGACGGACGTGACGATTGACCCCGCGTTCCTGGCTGCCCTCCGGGCCGGTTTGCCGGACTGTTCCGGTATCGCCATTGGATTCGACCGTGTGGTGCTCCTGGCTGCTGGAAAGGAGGATTTGGCCTCGACGCTGGCTTTTCCGTTGGCTGGATACGACCTTGAGGCTTGTACCTGATGCGGAATCCCGAGATCCCGTGCTATGAGGACCTACTCCGTTCCCTGGGTGCCCTGTTCTCGGGTGAACACGATCTCGTGGCCAATACGGCCAATATGGCGGCCCTTCTCTTCCAGTCCCTTCCGCAAGTGAGTTGGGCCGGTTTTTATTTCCGGCGGGGCCGAGACCTGGTGCTGGGTCCTTTCCAGGGTCCACCCGCTTGTATCCGTCTGCCTTGGGGCGAGGGGGTCTGTGGACGTGCCGCCCTCAGTGGATCCAGTCTCCGGGTCGCCGACGTCCACGCTTTCCCGGGGCATATCGCCTGCGATCCTCTGGCACGCAGCGAGATCGTGGTTCCGCTTTTCCATGACCGCCGGGTGGTCGGCGTGCTGGACCTCGACAGTTACGTCCCCGACCGGTTCCAGCCCAGTGACGAGAAGGGTCTTGAAGCCATGGTTCGCCTTCTGGAGTCGGCTGTCGACTGGAATCCCCTGGCCGAGACGAACTGCTGATCGGCTTAGATATCCACAAAAGCTGTGGAAAACTCTGTGGATGAAATGGCCCGGGAGAGTGGCCGGACCTTGAGATTCGAGGGTCTGTCCACTCCGGTATATTTTGTGACCAGGTATAAAAGTATTATTTCTCAAAGGGATACGTGCATCAAAGACAATCCGATTTGAGATTGAACCGCATCTTTCGAATAACTGTGAGCAGCTTTCCCGAGGTGTGCATAAATCAACTGCCTGGGGCCGACTGGCTGGGTCGCGACGGCTTGGCCAAGGGCAGGCCGAACTGGACGGGATCCGGGCTGACACAAGGATTCCAGCGGGATCCTGGAACCAGCAGGATGACCGTGGAACCATAGTTGAAACGGGCAATTTCCTGGCCCCGGTCCCAGGATTGATCAATCCCCGATTGGAGCCGGATTCGGAAGGAAGGGTCGTGACCACGACGGGATGTCCGGGCTTTGCACCAGACGGTTTCGATGCCCCCGACCAGGCGCGCAGCCACGAGCACGAGGAGAAGGGGTCCCATCCGTGTGTCGAATCCCAAGACCACCCGTTCGTTTTTGACGTAGCGGTCCGGGTCCCGCCGGAGCCTCCCCGGGCTCACTGAAACAAAGCGGCCGGGAATCCAGTCCACATGACGAAGGGTTCCGGCTGCAGGGAGGTGTACCCGGTGATAGTTTCCCGGGGCAAGATAGAGATTGAAAAAAAGGGCTGTGGAGTCGAACAAACCGGCAGGAAGGCGGTTGGCGGGCTGGCCCAGGAGGCCGGTCCAGGTGAAGGGCTGGCCCTTCACGGAAACCAACCCATCAAACCCGGCCTGTCCTGTGGTCACGAGCTGTCCATCCACGGGACAGAGCAAGGCGGGTGCTGGGGCCAGGGGGCGCGCTTCCGGCCGCAGCGCCCGGGTGAAAAAGGCGTTGAAGCTGGGGTATCTCTCGGCATCCGGTTCCACCGCTTCGTCAAGACGGATGGAGAAGTGGCGAATGAAGGTGCTGATGAGCAGACGTTTCCACCAGCGAATGCGGCTTTGCGCGAGCGCCTGCACGAGGCGGGATCCGAGTTCGGTCGGGAGGCGCACCCTGTGTCCGCCGGTGTGGATGGGGGACGTGCCAGGATCCCGGGTGTGCGGTTGCACCAATGGGGTTCCTTTCGCTGAAATGGAATTGGTAGTATAAAGAGACCGGACCCGTCCCGTCCCGCCTGCGTCCAACGGATAAACCGAATGCCCAAACGATGCTGCCGAAAAATCCCGGCTTCGGACGGGGTCCGGTTTCGATGAACGGTCCGGACGAGCCTCTTGCGCATTGCCAGAGCGGGATCGATTGGATCCGTTATGCCGCCACCCGTTTCGCCCAGTCCGATTTGACTTTTGGCCAAGGGACGGAGGATGCCCTCGAGGAGGCACGATGGCTGGTCATGGCAGCTCTCGCGTGGGATCCGGAATGGCCGCCGGAGGCGCTTGCGGGCCGACTCCTGCCCCAGGAGAAGGTCCGGATCCTTGAACTGGTCGAGCGACGGATCCGGGAACGGCGGCCCTTGGCCTACCTCGTCGGGGAAACCTATTTCTTCGGTTTGCGGCTCAAGGTTGACGAACGAGTCCTGATTCCCCGCTCACCGATTGGAGAGTTGCTCGACCGGCATTTTGAGCCCTGGATCGAAAGTGCCGCCGTACGCCGGATTCTGGATTATGGCACTGGTTCGGGCGCGCTCGCAATCGGCTGCGCGCTGGCTTTTCCGGACAGTAGGGTCGATGCGGTGGACTGTTCGGCCGGGGCCCTGGCCGTGGCTGCCGTCAATCGCGACCGTTACGGCCTGTCGCACCGGCTGAATCTCCTGGAAAGTTGCCGGCTTGAGGCCTCTGCCCAGGGACGCTATGACCTGATCGTCTCGAATCCACCCTATGTCGATGACTGGACGATGGCCCACCTGCCGGCCGAATATGCGGCCGAGCCGTCTCTGGCCCTGAGCGGAGGGGAAAACGGTCTCGCGGTGATCGGCCCGATCCTCGCGGCGGCCGGGGATTGTCTCTCGCCGGAGGGGATTCTGGTTCTGGAAGTGGGTTCCTCGTCGGCCGCGGTCCGGGACCGGTGGCCCCGTGCTCCCTGGATCTGGCCGGAACTGGCTTCCGGGCGTCCGGATGTCCTGGTGGCCCATGCTCACGATCTCAAGGGATTCACGGGAGCACCATGAGCGGAAACCGCATCGGCAAGATGTTCAGTGTCACAACCTTCGGTGAAAGCCATGGTCCGGCCATCGGTGCCATCGTCGATGGCTGCCCGCCCGGCCTGCCGCTCGATGTCTCCGATCTCCAGGAAGATCTGGATCGGCGGCGGCCGGGCCGAAGCCGGCATACCTCCCAACGTCAGGAAGACGACCGCGTTGAAATCCTGTCGGGTGTCTTCGAGGGACGGACGACCGGTGCGAGCATCGGTCTGCTCATCGCCAATGCCGATGCACGGCCGGGTGACTATCGGGAACTGGCCCCTGTGTTCCGGCCCGGTCATGGGGACTACACCTACCTCATGAAGTACGGCCATCGGGATCCCCGGGGTGGCGGACGCGCCTCGGCTCGGGAGACGGCCTTGAGGGTGGCCGCCGGGGCGATTGCGCGCAAGTATCTCCGGGAACGTTTTGGCGTCCGGATCGTGGGTTGGCTTGATGGGATCGGTGAGTTGCACCACATCGGTCCAGACCCAAAGGAACGTCCCGACAACGAGTTTTTTGCGCCGGATCCCCGCTGGGTCGAGCCGATCGCCGGATGGATCGAGGCGCTCCGGCGCGAGGGAGATTCCATGGGCGCCCGGGTTGGGCTGGCCGCCTATGGCGTGCCCGTGGGCTGGGGTGACCCGGTTTTCGACAAGCTGGATGCCACGATTGCCCATGCGTTGATGAGCATTGGCGCGGTCAAGGCGGTCGAAATCGGTGATGGGTGTGCCGTTGCTTTCCAGCGCGGTTCGAAGGGTCGTGATGCACTGACGCCGGAGGGTTTTGAGAGCAACCATGCCGGCGGAATCCTGGCCGGGATCTCGAGCGGACAGGCCATCCGGGTTTTTGTGTCGTTCAAGCCGACCTCGAGTATCCGCCTGCCGATCCCGACCATTGACCGGAGCGGGAAACCCCAGCGTCTCGAGGTCAAGGGGCGGCACGATCCCTGTGTCGGCATCCGGGGTGTTCCCGTGGCGGAAGCCATGCTGGCCATCGTGCTCATGGATCATGCCCTGCGTCATCGTGCCCAGAATGCGGATGTGATCCCTCCCTTGCCGCCGATTCCCGGAAGCCACCCTGGCGGACCCCTCCCATGAGTCCCGGTTCCGTGCGGACGGCCCGGCCCCGGGTGGCGGTTGTCGGTGCCACCGGACTGGTCGGACGGACGATCATCGAGATCCTGGAGGGACGAAATTTCCCGCTGTCCGTCCTGGATGCGGTGGCCAGTCTGGATTCCCTGGGAACCCCGATCGAGTTCGGGACGCAAATGCTCAAGGTCCGTGCCCTCGACAGCTATGATTTCCATGGGGTCGATCTCGCCTTTTTTGCGCTTGAGACCGGACTCAGCGAGCAGTACGTGCCGCGTGCCCTGGAAGCCGGTTGTTGCGTGATCGACAACAGCCGGGTCTACCGGATGGATCCCGGGGTACCCCTCGTCGTGCCCGAAGTCAATGCGTCGGTACTCCGAATCACGCCCGCACCCCGGCTCATCGCCAATCCGAACTGCTCGACCATTCCCTTGGCGATCGTATTGCGCTGCCTGGATGACCTGGCCGGCGTGGTCCGCATCGATCTCTCGACGTACCAGGCGGTTTCCGGGGCAGGACGGATGGGCATCGAGATCTTGGCACGCGAAAGCCGGAACCGGCTGAGTGGGCAGGAAGTCGTTCCGGATCCTCTCTTCGCGACGGTACCGATCGCCTTCAACGTGATCCCCCAGATTGATGACTTCGAAAGCTCGGGGTATACCCGCGAAGAGATGAAAATTGTCCATGAACTCCGCAAGATCCTGGATCGCCCGGATCTCGAGGTCAATCCGACCGCGGTGCGGGTACCGGTCTTTTTTGGCCATGCGGCCGCCGTCCACGCGGAACTCCACCAGCCGCTCGACCCGGGGGTGCTCAGGGATGCCCTCGCGGAAATCCCGGCGGTTGAGGTGCGTGATCGACCGGAGGCGGGGGGCTATCCCACCCCGCAGACCGATGCAGCTCGCCATGACCAGGTCTTCGTCGGCCGAATTCGCTCCGACCTCTCGAGACCGAACGATATCAACTTCTGGCTGGTGTCGGACAACGTCCGCAAGGGTGCGGCTCTCAATGCCGTCCAGATCGGGGAATGCCTCCTCGCGGGTTGACCGGACCGGCAAGGGGGACTGACCAGGGATGTCCCGGCCTCACGGGAATTGTAATTTTCTTTGTTTGAGCTATAGTTAGAGTGGATTCATGAGAGAGCCTGTGAGTTGAACAGGCGGTGTGGAGGGGGTCCATGACCATGCGATCGATCAGGCGTTGGGTGCTCGCTGCCGGGCTCATGCTCGGCTGGAGCCCCGCAGGATTTGCGCTTGGGTTGGGTCCCATCCACTCCAAGACCGCGATCAACCAGTACTTCTATGCCACGATCCCGGTCGAGAGCAGGAGTGCCAGCACGTTCCGTTCACTCAAGGTCCGCCTGGCCGGGTACCGGCAGTTCAAGAAAAGAGGCCTTGATTACCCCGCGGTACTCATGAGTTTCCGTTTCCATCTCGAGAGGATGGCGAACGGGCAGCACGATATCGTCGTGACGAGTGATCAGCCGATCCGGCGGCCCTTCCTTGTTTTTCTGTTGGATGTCCGCTGGCCGAGTGGTCGATTGATGCGGGAATATACGGTTCTCTTGAACCCCCCTCTTCTGGCTTCTGCCCGTCCTGCACCGCGCGTCCGCGAGGCTCCGCTCACCCCATCCCCTTCCCGCCGGGTTCGGCTGACTGAGCCCTCGCCCAGACCCACCTTCCGGCGTCCGACTCGGCCATCCCCCCGGACTCTGGGTCCGGTCCGGGAAGGGCAGACGCTCTGGGCGATCGCAAACCACCGGGTCTCGAACCCGACGCGCATCGACCAGATGATGATGGCGATCTACCGTCGCAACCCCTATGCATTTTTCGGGAACATCAACCGTCTGCGGGCTGGGGCCGTCCTTCGGATCCCGCCCGCAGACGAAATCCGGACCATTCCGCTCAGGGAAGCGGTCGCATTCGTGAGATCGCAAGATCGCACCTGGCGATCGGCTACGGTTCCCGGCCAGGCGGCCTCACCATCCTCCCGTCTCGTGCTCCTGTCCCCGAGCCGGATGCGGTTGTCCCATCGACCGGCTCCCGCCGTCCTGGCGCATCTGCGCGAGAAGCTCAAGGGGGACAACGCACGGGTTTCCGCCCTGACCGCTGCGGTCAAGAGCCAGCAAGCCCAAATCACCCGCCTCAAAAATCTCCTGACCCTGAAAAACCAGGCTTTGGTCTCGCTCGAGCACTCGGCTCCCCATCCGGCAACGGCCTCGCCGACGCTTCTGGGCCTGCCTTCCCTGCTGTGGATCCTGCTGGTGGCGCTCGTGGTCCTCGTTCTGGGTTGGTTCTGGTTCAAGCGCCGGAGTGGGCGGCAGGAACAGACCGAGGCAGTGGGATTCGCACGTCCAACCGTGAGATTTTCCGCCGGGGAAGACCGGAAGGAGCCGACCGGAGCCGTGGAAACCCCGTTGCAAGAGGCGAGCACTCCGGAGGAGGCTCCCGATCTTCAACCGGCCGAAACCGGAAGCCCGGACGAGGCTGCTTTCGATCCCTTCACCGAAGTCAAGTTTCATATGGCCTACGGTCTTTATGACCGGGCCATCGAGACCCTGACTTCCTGGCTGGACCAGAATCCGGAACGGCAGGATGTTCAACTCAAACTGCTCGAAGTTTATGCCACAGCGGGACGGAGCGAAGAGTATGTGGCCTTGGCTCGCCGCTACCAGTCCCGTTTCGGGGCCCATGATGCCCATTGGCCGGAAGTGGCGGAACGGGGGCGCCAGATTGCTCCCGGAGAGCCGCTCTTTGATTCAGCCGCGTCCCCGGCCCCGAAGGCGGCACCCGGTCCAGCCGAGACGGAAGCTGTCGCCACGACCACCGACAACATCGAGCATTACTTGGATGAGTTGATGGGAACCCCGGAGATGCCGGCGGAACCCTCTGCGATGGAACGCGGGTCCGCGGAGACGGTATCCCCGCTGATTCACCGTGAATCCGACATCGGAACGGACACGACCACCAATACCGAGATCAACCTCGAGTTTGAACTGGAAGCCTTTACCCCTGATGCCTCCCGCCAGAACACAGCGGGTGGCTCGCCAGCTCCCGGTCCGGTCGGGACCCGGACGGGGAGTGGAACGCTGGATCCCGAGAGTCAAAGGAGTTTCGACGAGTCCATTGCCGCAATTACCCAGCACACGGCAACCCTCACGGTGAGCGGCCTCGGATCCGGAACGGAAACCGTGGCGACCAAGATCGACCTGGCCCGGGCTTACCTCGAAATGGGGGACAAGGACAGTGCCAAGAGCATTCTCGAGGAGGTGATCGAGGAGGGGAGTCCCGCGCAGAAGACGCAAGCCCGTGAGATCCTGGCGACGATCGCCAACGGTTGATTCCACCGTTCCGGAATGAGGATCGCTCTCGGGTTGGAGTATGCGGGCACCCTCTTTGCCGGATTCCAGTACCAGAAAGACCGACGGACGGTCCAGGCGGTCCTCGAGCAGGCACTCGAACGCGTAGCCGATCACCCCCTGCGAGTGGTGCCTGCCGGGCGGACCGATGCCGGAGTGCATGCCCGCGAACAGGTGGTTCATTTCGACAGTGAGGCCCGCCGCACGCTGCGGGCCTGGCGTGAGGGGACAAACGCGGGATTGCCTCCCGACGTCGTGGTACTCTGGGCACAGGAGGTTCCTCCAGATTTCCATGCCCGCCGCTCGGCGCTTGCCCGATGTTACCGGTACCGGATCCGGACGGCACCGAACCGCCCGGCGCTCGACCGGGACCGCCTTTTCTGGACGCGGCATCCTCTCGATGTGGAAGCCATGCGGAAATCCCTGGAGGGCTGGCTCGGCGAACAGGATTGGTCGGCTTTTCGGTCGGCCGGTTGTCAATCCCGCTCCAGTCGACGCCGGGTCGATCGACTGACCCTCCTGGAACAAGGGGGGGAGGTGATTTTTGAGATTGAGGCGAACGCCTTTCTGTACCACATGGTGAGGAATTTTGTGGGATCACTGCTTGAGGTGGGATACGGCCACCAGCCCCCCGAGTGGCTCCGTGAAGTCCAAGCAGGCCGGAGTCGTGTGGCAGCCGGCGTCATGGCTCCTCCCGGGGGTCTCTATCTTTGGACGGTCCGTTACCCGGACCGCTATGGCCTCTGCCAGCGGCTTCCGTCCGGGTCGCAAAAGACGGGATCTGCCCGGATCCGAGCGCCGGAGACGCCAAATTGTTTATGATGTGACTTCTATGTCGTGTCCCTTCCGGGAGAGGCTTCGGCGTGTGGTGGTCACGCTGGCGAACAGCACAAGAGGCAGGTGAAAAAAAGCCCCGGAAAGGGATTCCGGAAGGGCTGTGGACCAAGTGTCCCGGATGCACGGCGGTGCTGTATCGTCCGGAACTGGATCGCAATCTCTTCGTCTGTCCCAAATGCGGCCATCATTTCCGGATTGGTGCCCGGCAACGGCTGCAGTGGTTTCTGGATCCGGACTCGGCCGTTGAAATTGCAGCCAATCTTTCCCCGGTCGACTTCCTCCAGTTCAAGGATACCCGTCGCTACCGGGACCGCCTGGTTCAGGCCCAGAAGACCACCGGGGAGCGGGATGCCTTGGTGACTGTGACCGGAACCCTCTTGGGCCAGCCGGTTGTGGTCGCGGCCTTCGAGTTTTCCTTTCTGGGCGGGTCCATGGGTTCTGTGGTGGGTGAACGTTTCGTGCGGGCCTGCAATACAGCGCTCGAGATGCGCATCCCGTTCATCTGTTTCAGCGCCAGCGGCGGAGCGCGGATGCAGGAAGCCCTGATGTCCCTCATGCAGATGGCCAAGACCGGTGCTGCGCTGAGCCGGCTGTCCCGCTATGGCGTCCCGTATTTCTCGGTCATGACCGATCCCACGACAGGGGGGGTGACGGCCAGTCTGGCCATGCTCGGGGATATCAACATCGCGGAACCGGGAGCCCTGATCGGTTTTGCCGGGCCCCGGGTCATTGAACAGACGGTCCGGGAAACGCTGCCGGAAGGTTTCCAGCGCGCGGAATTCCTGCTGGCCAACGGTGCGATTGATCTCATCATCGACCGGAGGGAGCAGCGCGACCGGATGGGGAAGCTCGTCCGGTTGCTCAAGCCACCTCCCTCTTGATGGCGGCTTCCTTTCCAACGGTCGCGGAATGGACCCGCTACCTGGAAACCCTTTCGCCCCCGGAGACCATCCACCTGGGGCTCGAGCGCATGCACGAACTGCTCCGGCGGCTCTCCTGGCGGCCGGAGGGATTGCCCGTGATCACGGTGGGGGGTACAAATGGGAAGGGATCCACGGTGGCCCTTCTGGAGAGCATCCTCCGGCAGGCTGGCTACCGGGCCGGTGCGTACCTGTCACCCCATCTTCTGCGGTATCACGAACGCATCCGCATTGGGGGTCTGGATATCGGGGAGGAGGAACTCTGTGCCGGATTTTCGGCCGTAGAACGGGCGCGGGGAGATCTTCCGCTCACCTTTTTTGAATTCGGCACTGCAGTGGCCCTCTGGGTGTTTCGCGAGGCCCCAGTTGACTTGGCCGTGCTTGAAGTGGGGCTCGGTGGCCGCCTGGATGCCGTAAATGCCGTCGATCCCATGGCTGCTGCCGTAACCTCGATCGGGATCGACCACGTCGAATGGCTGGGACACGACCGGGAATCGATCGGGAGGGAGAAGGCCGGGATTTTCAGGTCTCATTGCCCCGCCATCGTGGGAGACCCGGCTCCACCCCGAAGCGTGAGCGACGTGGCCGGGCGGGTCGGCGCGGATCTTTGGCTCCGGGGGGTGGATTTTGGCTGGGTGGCCGAGGGCCGCTCCGGGTCGTGGAGTTACCACGGGCGGGAGATCCGCTACCGGAACCTTCCGGCCCCTGCACTGTCCGGCTTGATCCAGTACGGCAATGCGTCCACCGCCCTGGCACTCCTGGAGTCGCTCAAGGCCCGCTGGCCCGTGGGCGAGCCTGCGATCCGGTCCGGCCTGGTGCAGGCACGACTGCCCGGCCGGTTTGAATGGCGAGAGTGGGATCCGGGCCCTGTCTGGTGCCTGGACGTGGCGCACAACCCGCAGGCCGCAGGTGTTCTGTCCGAAGAACTCTCCCGGAGGGCGTCCGGGATGTCCCGCCATCTGGTATTCGGCATGATGAGGGACAAGGATCTCGAGGGCTTTCTCGAAGTCCTGGCACCCCGGATCGAAGTTTTCCATCCGGTGGGTCTTGCGCCTCCCCGCGGTTTGGGTCTTGAGGAACTCTCCCAGCGCCTGCACGCACGCCTGCCCTGTGCGAGAATTGAGCCGTGGGACGACCTCGCAGAGGCGGTGATGCGCTGTCGACAGCTTCCGGAGCCCAAGACGGTTTATGTCGTGACCGGGTCGTTCCGGACATTGGAGCGGATGGTTCCGTTGATTGAATCCGGCTGTCCTCCCCCCCCCTGTGGAAAGATGGCCCCGGAGCCGGGACGGACATGAGCCGCTCGCGCCGTCGGACGGGTTTCCTCTGGATCAGCGGAGTGGTCCTGGTTGTGTTGGCGGTCTGGATGATTCATCTCGAAAAATCAGGCTCCGGCGGGACCCGACGGGGCGGGCCCGAGGTCGTCACCCTGACGTTGCCACCCCCTCTCCACCCGGCGGCAGTGCCAGGTCGCCCCGGGTCGGTGACCACCGGTGCCCGGCCGGCCTCGCTGATCGAGATCCCGAGGCTCGCTCCTGTTCCCGGTGCCGCCCTGCCGCCCCGCCCACCCCCCGCCCGGGTGCACCCCCTCTCTCCACCACCGGCCGGATGGTATCTCCAAGTGGCTGCCTACTATTCAAGAGCCAGTGCAAGACGGCTCGTTGCGACCCTCAAACGGAACGGTTTCCGGACCTGGTTCAGTGCCATTGTGACCCATGAACGACGCCTAGATC
>JAKATI010000001.1 GCA_021828045.1 Pseudomonadota bacterium
CCCAAGGCCTTCCGGTACGTGTGGTCCCCATCGAGGTGGGACACTGGAACCGGTTTTTCCGGACGCTCGGGAGAATCCGCAGCAACAACCAGATCACGCTGACCGCCCCGGTGGGTGGGCGGGTGGTCGGACCCTACCAACCGCCTGGTTTTGTCCATGAAGGAGCCATCCTGATGCGGATTGCCCCGGTGGGGCTCCGTTCCGAGATTGCCGCGGCCCGCGCCCAGGCCCTCTATGCACGAACCAAGCTGGCCCGCTACAGCCAGCTGCTCTCGAAGGGGCTTGTGGCCCGAGAGGAGGTGGATAACCTCCGGTTGGCCCTGGCCGAAGCCCGGAGCCAGTTGCGCTCGCTTGTCTCCGAGGCCTCGGCCCAGGTTTTGCGCGCTCCATTTTCGGGAACGATCCGCTATCTGGTTGCGCCCGGTGCCATCGTGCCGACCGCATTGCCCATCATGACCCTGATGGGTCGCGGCCGGATCTGGGCCGAAGCCCTGGTACCTCCCACGATTTCGAAACGGATCCATTCCGGGGAGCCGGTCGGACTGCGCCTCGTGCACTGGCAGGGCACGGGGATCGTCCGCAATATCGGCAACCGGGCGAGCCACTATGGTCTCGTTCGGGTCTATATCGACCTTCCCCTCGCCGATCCCCTGTTGCCGGGACAGTGGCTCCACTGCCGGATTCCCGTCCAGTCCGGCCGTGCGTTCCGGGTGCCCGTCCCGGCCATTGTCATGCATGGGGATCAGAGTTACGTCTACGTGGTCCGGGGCGGACATGCCTTTGCCGTTCCGGTCCGGCTTTTGACCAATCGGCGGGGCGGGGCCTATGTCTTGGGGAATCTCAAGGCGGGCGAAGCGGTGGTCGTGGCGGGAAACACCCGCTTGCGTTCGGGGAGCGCGGTCGAGATCCACCCCTGATGCGACGGTACCTGGATTTTCTCTGGTCGAACCGGTTCACGGTCCTGCTGTTGCCGTTCCTGGTCTTGACCGGCGGATTTCTGGCGTACCGTTCGCTCCCGAAGAGCATTTTCCCCAACGTCGATTTTCCCAAGGTCGCGGTTCTGGTTCACACGAACAATCTGCCCGTCCGCTTCATGCTGCTCGAGGTCACCCGGCCGCTGGAAGAGGCGGCCAAGGGAGAGCCCGGGGTCCGGATGGTACGCTCGCAGACGGGCAACGGGCTCACCAAGCTTCATGTGTACTTTGCCCGCGGGATCAATCCGGAACTCGCCTATCTGCTCCTCCAGGCCCGGCTGGCCGCGATCGCCCTGCCTCCCGGGGCCACGATCAGCGAACGCCTCATGATGCCCAATATCTATCCCCTGGCCGAGTACGCGCTGGTCTCCAACCGGTTCAACAGCTCGGACCTCATGCCCACCTTCGCCTTCCAAATCCGGCCGGCCCTACTCTCCCTTCCAGGAGTCTATGAAGTCAACGATACGGGACGGGGCTGGCCGGAGGTCGATGTGGATCTCCGGGAACGGCGTCTTGCGGAATACCATCTGAGCGCTGCTTCCGTTGTCAACCTCCTGCGGACCGAGCAGGGGCCGTTTTTCTCGGGCGTCCTCAATGTCTTCCACGAGCAATTTCTCCTGGCGACAACTCCGCGACCGGTCAATCCGAAGGATCTCGCGGCCCTGAGCCTGCCACTCGGGGCCAGCTCCAGCAGTGCCCCGGCCGCTGCCGATGAATTGTCGGGACCCGAACCGCTCGTCACCCAAAGCACGCCGGGCATGCTCTCGCGGGCCCCGCTGGCCCTGGGAGCCATCGCGAAAATCGGCATCCGGCCGCCTCCCCTCGTCCGGGAGGCGGCTGTGGCCGGGTGGCGACACGCGCTCGTGATCGACGTTTCGGCGAACCGGGGGGTCAACCAGGATGGGGTCGCCCGTGCCATTGCATCCCGCCTGGACCGGATGAAATCCCATCTGCCACCGGGCATCCATCTCGTACCCATCTACAACCTGAGCCGGCTGATCGGGTCCAGCCTGCGCGACGTCTGGATGGCCCTCTTGCTCGGCAGCTTGATTGCCTGGCTCGTGGTGCTGCTCTTCCTCGGTCGCTGGGACGCGGCTCTCGCGACCCTGACGGTGGTTCCGCTCTCGGTGGCCGCCACCCTCCTGGTCCTCCAGGCACTCGGGTTCGGAATCAACATCATGACGCTGGGCGGCATCACGGCCGCCATCGGCGCACTCGTCGATCATGCCATTGTGGTCATGGAGCGGGGGCTCCATGGCCCCCGGGAAGGCAGTGCGGAAGAACGCCGCCGGCATGCCCTGGCCCGCGTGGGAGAGATCCTGCCGCTCATGTCACTCGCCACGATGACCTCCTGTGTCATCTTCGTCCCGCTGGCCTTTCTCTCGGGAACAATCGGGCTCCTGTTCCGGGACATGGCCTGGGCGGTGATCGTGGCCTTGATCACCTCCCAGATCGTGGCCCTCGTCCTGACACCGCTCCTCACCCTTTCGATTGCCCAACGCCCGCGCCGACCGCACCGCCTGCCCGGCGAGCGGGCATTGCGAAAAAGCCATGGCCGACTTCTCGTCCTGGGCATGCGGAAGCCCTGGCTCGCCCTCCCGGTCATCGGACTCGTGGCTGGGGGTGCCCTCCTGGCCGTGACCCACCTGCCGACCGCCTTCCTGCCCCATTGGGACGAGGGGATTTTCGTGGTTCCGTTCCGGACACCGGTCGGGAACGGGGTCCGGGAAACCGACCGGGTGGGCCGCGACCTCATGGCGGTGGCCCTCCGGAATCCCGATGTCGAACGCGTCTCTCTCGTCATCGGACGGGGATTCGGCAACCGGTACGCCACCCCAAACAAGGGAGGGCTTGTGGTCGTGCTCAAGCCCCACCATCCGCAAAGCACCCGGCAGGTCATGACCGAGCTCCGGCATGCGTTCCGGGCGAAGGCTCCCGATCTCACCACGCTCGAGACCATGCAGGTCATGATCAACCGCCTGGGCAATCTTTCGGGATCCCACGCGCCGCTCCAGATCCAGCTCTTCGGTTCCAACTCGCTCGTGCTCCGTGCCGATGGCCGCCGTCTCCTCTCGGCCTTGAGGCGGAGCCACGATTTCAACTCCCTGGTTTTCAAGTCCCCCTCGGCCGGGCCGGAACTCCGGGTGACCCCCCGGATCCTCGCGGCCCTCTACGGACTTTCCCCACCGGCCATCGCAGCCACCCTGAAAACGGACTTCTGGGGCCGGCGGGCCGGTTTTCTCACCCGGGGGGAACAAATTCTTCCCATCCGGGTCCGGGTGGTGCCCTCCGTCCGCACCGACCCCATGAACCTCGGGAAACTCCCCCTGCGCCTGCCCGGCGGCACCTATACGCCTCTCGACCGGGTGGTGCATCTCGATCTTCAGGGCATCGTTCCCTACGTGACGCACCAGAATCTTGTCCCTTACTCCCTGATCAAGCTTCAACCCAAATCCGGCGAGGGATTGAGCGTCGCGGCCGCCCGTGCCCAGCAGATCATCCGGACGCTCCACCTGCCACCGGGGATCACTCCCGTGATCGGGGGTTACTACCGGCAGCAGAAGAAAAGTTTCCACCAGATGGTGCTCATCCTGGCGGGTGCGCTGTTCCTGCTGCTTATCCTCCTGGGGCTGCAGTTCAGCAGCCAGAAGGCGGCCGTCTCCGCCCTTTTTGCGACGGCGCTGGCGGGAAGCGGGGCCTTTCTCGCGCTCTGGATCAGCGGCATCAACCTGGACAGCACGGCCTTCCTGGGCGTGCTTCTGGTCTTTGCCATCGGGGTCAACAACGTCATCCTGATTTTCGCGCGCGCCCACCAGTTGGGGGGAGCCTCCCCCGCTCCCCGCTCGGTCGCCTGGGCCGCGCGGCAGCGCCTGCGGCCCATCCTCATGACCATGCTGGCGGATGTCCTGGGCTTCCTGCCACTCGCGGTCAGCATCGGCCATGGAACCGACCTTCTCAAGCCGCTCGCAGTCGCAGTCATGGGCGGACTCACCCTGAGTGCCTTGACCTCGCTCTGGCTGGCACCCGTGGTCTACGCCGGGCTTTACCGCTTCGGTTGGCGGCGGGCGAGGGGGTCCTGATGGCCCGGGGCGGAGCCCGGCCGGGGGTGGGTTTCCACCGTGGACGTGGATGAGGGTTTCCGGTAGTTCCGGATCCGGGCTTCGAGCGAGTGGATGGCAGGGTTGATCCGGCCCAGCCAGTCCATGGACTGGAGCCGGGCAAGATCGCGGCGGGCGGCTTTGAGATTCCCCATGGCGAGGTCGATCGAGGCCAGGTTGATCCGGTATTGGGGGACCCCGGGATTGAGGTGGGCCGCTTCGGCATTGAGCCTCCGGATCGAGGCCATGGACAGGTGGTCGTCGAATCTCCAGTTGCCGTCTAGGACGAGAAGGTTCCCCTTGATGAAGGGCAACCGGTGGATCCGGGGGCTTTCGAGTGCGGCCCGGAACAGGGCCTTCATCCAGGGCGGGGGCAGGTGGCAGTGGTGGGCGGTTTCGCAGTTGACCATTCCCTGAAGGGCTTCGAGGTCGCTCACCGTGAGCATGCGGGTGCGAAGCTTGGTCTCCATCTCGGCAAACCACCGGGCCTGGGTGGGATGCCCGGTTTCCTGGCTCAGGATCACCTTGGCGGCATCGGGAAGGAGATCCGCGTTCGGCAACGCTCCTGCCCGGTCGAGGGCCACCACGGCGGCTGGGTAGAGCTTGGCATCACCGCCCAGCGTGAGATCGCTGAGTTCTTCCCCGAGAAAATAGGCGGCGCGGGGCGAATGGGGGTGGAAGGTGGCTTGGTCAAGCGCCAGGGCGACATTGTTGCGCCAGGCCCAGGCCCACTGGGCCGTCACGGAGGCATAGAAGGCAATGAGGAGGAGGGCGACCGTGATTCGCGCAGTACGGTGACGCAGGCGCGGTTGAGCCAGGAGGAGCAGCGAGAAGACCACGAGGACGAGTCCCCAGTCCGCGAGGTAGTTGCGCTGCTCGAAAACCAGCTCGAGCGGAAAGATCGTCGATTCCATGAGCTGTCCGACGAAGAACCAGCCGATGCCGAGGGCGGCTAAAGGGTTTTTCCGGCGCAGGAGAAAGGCCAGGACGAGGAGGGTGGCGAGAGCGAGTGCCGAAAAGAGGGTCGAGAGGGGCTGGAGCCAGCCCGTGGATGGGGTCAGGTGATGGAAGACCGTGAAGTCGGCCAGGTTCGGCAGGAGCGTCCAGCCGATATAGTGGAGCACCACCCGGTTTTCGCTGAGCAGTCGCTCCCCCAGGGTGAACGGCCGGCCGACATAGCTCAAGAGACCGGTTTCATAGGTCCAGGCGAGTCCCGCAAGGGCCGGCAGGACCAGAAACACGAGGTAGAAAAGAACGATCCCACGGCTCTTTTTCCCCGATCCGCCCCTGAAACGGAACAACAAAACCTCGAGTAGGAGGACATAGACAACGAGAAGGGCACCCGACTCCTTGGCCAGACTGGCCAGGACAAGAAAGAGCGCAAAACCCGTGGTGAGGGGAATCCACCCCCCCCCCCGCTCGATTTGCCGCTCGCGGGCGACGAGATAGAACCAGGCCCCCGCGATCGTGAAGGTGGCGGCCAGTGCCGCCTCCCGCTGGACGACATAGAGCACGGAGGTGACGTTGAGGGGGAGGAGGAGCCAGGCGGTGACGACGGCGAGCGCCGTGTAGTCGATTTCCCGGTCTGTCCAGTCCGTGGACCAGCGTACGCGTCCGGTCGTAAGGAGCTTCCGGGTGAATCCCAAAAGGAGAAGGCCGTTGACGAGTTCGAGGACTAGGTTTGTGATCTTGAAAGAGAGGGGTCCGGGCCCGAAAAAAGTCCGGTTGAGGGCGAAGGTGAGCATGCTGACCGGGCGGCGGAGGGGTCCCGCGTCGAAGGAGAAGACGGCATGCATGAGGGCGCCGTAACTCCACGGATGGATGAAAAGCGCCGGGTTCTGCACGATGTTGGTGAAGTCATCGAGGACCCATCCGCCCGAGAGGCCCGGGGCATAGACGGCAGCCGTGAGAGCAAACGCCAGGCAGACCAGGATTCCCCAGAGGTGTCGGCGAAACCAGCCGGGCCCACCCGGCCCGTCAGGGGTCACGAGAGAGGCTTCGGGCACACTCAAGGGAGGAGGGCCTGCCCTCGCCTACGGGTGAGGCGGGGGAGAAGCGCGGGGGTCGACTGGCGGAAGGCTTTGAACTCCTCTCCGAAGCGTTCGGCGAGGAGACGTTCCTCACCCAGGATCTTGAACCACACGGCGAGGAGACTGAGGAGCCAGACCCCCACCCAGCGGAGGGGCAAGCCCTGGGCGAGAGCGGTGCCGGCCAGCGAGAGGAGCAGTCCCGAGTAGATGGGATGGCGAACGTAACGGTACGGTCCTTTCTCCACGAGTTCATGCCCGCTCCGGATCACGGCCATCCCGCTCCAGTTCCGGTTGAGGGAAAAACGGGCCCAGAAACTGAAAGCCATTCCCAGCGCACAGACGAGGAGTCCCGGAAGCACGAAGAATCCCGGTAGGTGTGGGCGGTGGAGCCATCCGGCTGTTCGGGTCCAGAGGAAAAGTGCCGGGATCAGGACGACGACCAGGGACAGACGCCATTCGCTTTGCTCGACGGGACGGCGCCTGAAGCCGGCGGTCCAGAGCGCGGCCCCCAACCAGATTGCTCCCCAGAAAATCCAGAGGATGAAAAGCCAGGGTTCGGGAGAGACGTACGACAAGGAATGTGCCTGATTTTCCGTCATTGTAACGGATCCGGGGCCATTTGCGTCTCATCCCGAAGAAGCCTTCGGCCAAAAAAAGCCCCGCTTGCGCGGGGCTAGATCCCTTCCAGAGGAGGTCAAACGGGCGGATCAGGATCCGATGCAACTCCGCGGCATGAGCGACTGGGAAATGCTAGAGCTACTGCAGGTCCAGACCATGGGGGCGCCGGGAGACGCCATGGACATGGTAAACTTAACGCTATTGCCCGCGAGTCCAGAGTTGACTCCGACTGTTTTGAAGGTCGCAATGATCGTGCACCCACCGGTGGAGGTTGCGGCCCCGCCATCTGCTACCGACGCAACATACTTGCCGACATTCGATGCCGCATTCAGGAACCCGGTCGTGGTGCCGCTCACCGGGCAGCTGTCGTTCTGCATGTAGTAGTTCGCGACCGGGATCTTCTGGCCGCTCATGAGCGAAATTGCCTCGGTGAACTGGGCTTTCGCGACGTAGTTCTCATAGGCCGGGATCGCAATGGCGGCCAGGATGCCGATGATCGCGACCACGATCATGAGTTCGATCAGGGTAAACCCCTTTTGACTGTTCATGACTTCATACCTCAAATAATGAAAGTTGACTCGACTCCTCGCCGCGGTCCCCAAGGTTTACCCAAGGACCCCGCATATTTATACCTGCAGACTCTGTGCCAGACCCGATTTAGTTGCTTCCATTAAGGACTTCACGCCTGATTGCAGCAGGGATCCCAAACGGATGTGATTTCAGGATCATCGAAAGTCGTTGACATAAATTGTCAGTCAGTGACAATTTGTGTCTGTCCATGACCCAAATTGTCAGGTCGGATTGCAGGCCTTGGGTAGCAGGGTTGGATCGATGGTCGAGCTGCTGCAGACCCACTCAATCGAGCCGCCGTAGGTTGCGGATTCCGGTGCCAGGGTGAGTGTCTTTCCGGCGAGTCCGGGCACGACCCCGTGGGTTTTGAAGACGGCCTGGATGATCCCGTTTTTCACCCCGACCTCTGCCACATAGCGGCCGGCCAGGCTCGTGGCTTCCGGGATTCCGTTCTCACCCGAGTTGATGCCGGAAAAGCTGCCGTCGCTCCACCAGAGGGAGGCGATCGTGGGCTTGAGACCGCCTGCGATCGAAAGGGCTTCCAGGGCCTGGGCGCGCGCGAGATCGTTTTCGTAGGCCGGGATCGCGATGGTCGCGAGCACGCCTACGATCAGGATCACGATCATGAGTTCGATCAGGGTAAAGCCAGAGTCCTGACGCATGGACACCACCGGTTCCGAACTGCGTTCAATCCAGATCCTGCAGGTTTGATGCCAGTGACCCGGTGGGACCTGCTTATAATGTGGCCTCCTGCCCCAGGCATTCATCCCATGCTGGATCCGGTCCCCGAACACTATGCGTCCCCCGAAGGGAAGGCCCGGCTCATGGAAAGGATCCGGGAGAGCGTGGCCCCCCGTTGGGTGCTCTCGCGACGGCAGCTCTGCGATCTTGAACTCCTTCTGAACGGCGCTTTCCATCCCCTCGATACTTTCCTCGGCGAGGAAGACCATGCCCGGGTGGTGGCGGAAGGCCGGCTCGCCAACGGGACGCTCTGGCCGTTGCCGGTCACGCTTGATGTGCCGGAGGAGTTTGCCGGGCGGCTGGATTTGGGGGGGCTCCTCGAGCTTTGTGACCCGGAAGGGATCCCGCTCGCTGTGCTCGAGGTGACCGGGAAGTACCGCCCGGACCGGCAGGAGGAGGCTCAACGGGTTTTCGGTACCCTGGATCCCGTCCATCCGGCCGTCCGGCATCTCCTTGAGGCGACCCATCCGGTCTATCTCACGGGCCGGCTCACGGGGCTTGCCCCACCTCCTCATTATGACTTCCGGCACCTGAGACTCGGTCCGAACGAGCTCCGCGCGCGTTTCAGGACCCTGGGCTGGCGGCGGATCATTGCCTTCCAGACGAGAAATCCCCTCCATCGGGCCCATTTCGAGCTCACCTTCCGCGCCGCCCGGGAACGGGAGGCCAACCTCTTGATCCATCCGTCCGTGGGCATGACGCGGCCGGGCGATGTCGATGCCTACACCCGCATCCGTTGTTACCAGAAAGTCCTCGCCCACTACCCCTCTTCCACGACCCTGCTTGCGCTCCTGCCCCTGGCCATGCGCATGGGAGGTCCGCGCGAGGTCCTCCTTCACATGATCATCCGGAGGAATTGCGGGGCCACCGACCTCATCGTGGGCCGGGACCATGCCGGGCCGGGACGAGACAGCGGGGGACAGCCGTTTTATCCACCCTATGCAGCGCGTGAGGCGGCCCTGGCCCATGCCGGGGAGATCGGGATCGGGGTTGTGGCCTTTGACGAGATGGTCTATGCCCCCCGGCGGGGGGAGTATCTGCCGGTGGACGAACTCGCCCCCGGCGAGGAGTCGCTCAGTCTCTCGGGCACCGAGCTCCGGCGCCGGCTCGCGCTCGGACTCGAGATTCCGGAGTGGTTTTCCTTCCCCGAGGTCATCGCGGAACTGAGAAAAAGCCTGCCCCCGCTGGCCCGGCGCGGTCTCACCGTGTTCCTGACCGGGCTCTCCGGCGCCGGGAAATCGACCCTGGCCCATGCCCTGGCCGAGAAGCTCCTGGAGCAGGGTGGGCGGCCCGTGACCCTGCTCGACGGCGATCTCGTCCGGCGGACGCTCTCCAGCGAACTCGGCTTTTCCCGGGAGCACCGCGACCTCCATATCCGCCGCCTGGGTTTCGTGGCCGCCGAGATCAGCAAGAGCGGCGGCTGTGCCATCTGTGCGCCCATCGCCCCCTATGCACGGACTCGTGAGGAGGTCCGCGAAATGGTGGAATCCCGGGGCGGCGGCTTCGTCGAGATCCATATCTCGACCCCGCTGTCCGTCTGCGAGGGACGCGACCGCAAGGGACTCTACGCCCGGGCCCGGGCCGGACTGATTCCCGACTTTACGGGAGTGAGCGATCCCTACGAGGCTCCCCTTCATCCGGACCTCGCGATCGATACCACCGAACTCACCCCGGAGGAGGCCTGCCAGCAGATCATGCTCAAGCTCGAGCATCTGGGCTATATCGGAGGGGAGGTCGCATCCTGACCCGGAAAGGCCCCCTTTGCTAGAATGGGCCATGACCGCGACGCGGAGCCGGCAACCGAAACGGGTGTACATCGAGACGCAGGGATGCCAGATGAACGTCTACGATTCGGGCCAGATGCTCGAAATTCTCATGGAAACAGAAGGTTACCTACCAGCCGACCGGCCGGAGGAGGCCGATCTGCTCGTCCTCAATACCTGTTCCGTCCGGGAAAAGGCCTTCGACAAGGCCCTGTCCCGCCTGGGCCGCTGGCGACTGCTCAAGGCGGACAACCCCCATCTCCGGATTGCGGTGGGCGGCTGTGTCGCGAGCCAGGAAGGTACAATGCTCCTTGCACGGGCCCCGTTTGTCGACGTCGTTTTCGGACCCCAGACCCTGCAACGCCTGCCTGCCCTCCTGGGTGAACGGGAAATGTCGGGACGGGCGCAGGTGGATGTCCGCTTCCCCGCCATCGAGAAGTTCGACGCCCTTCCTGCCCCGCGCCGGACGGGGCCGTGTGCGTTTGTGTCCATCATGGAAGGCTGCAGCAAGTACTGCAGTTTTTGCATCGTTCCCTATACCCGGGGGGAGGAGGCGAACCGTCCTTTCGCCGACGTTTTGGCGGAGGTCTGGACACTCGCGGAATCCGGCGTGCGGGAGATCACCTTTCTCGGGCAGAATGTGAATGCCTACCAGTCAGACTGGAAGGGGATCCGGCGCGATCTCGCCGACCTCATCCACTATACCGCGGCCATCGACTCCATCCAGAGGATCCGGTTTACGACCTCCCATCCGATCGAGCTGGGTGACCGCCTGATGGACGCCTTCCGGGAGGAGCCAAAGCTGGCTCCCCACCTGCACCTGCCCGTCCAGAGCGGGTCCGACCGGATTCTTGCGGCCATGAAGCGGGGATATACGGCCCTCGAGTACCGTTCCAAGGTGAGACGTCTGCGGGAGGCTCGAGCGGATCTTGCTCTCACCACGGATCTCATCGTGGGTTTTCCGGGAGAGACTGATCGGGACTTTGAGGACACCTTCGGTCTGGTTCGGGACCTGGGATTCGACCAGTCCTTCCTCTTTCTCTACAGTCCAAGGCCCGGAACTCCAGCCGCCTCTCTGCCGGATCCGGTGCCGGACCCCATCCGGCAGGAACGCTTCAACCGCCTCAAGGCGCTGCTCGACCAGCAGGCCCTGGAGTTCAGCCGGGCGCGTGTGGGGAGGCGGGTTTCCGTTCTCGTGGAACGGACCGGGGAGCCGGATCCCTCCGCCTTGTCGGGGCGGGAAGGGACCAATCATTGGGTCCATTTCGCAGGCCCTCCCGATCTTTTGGGGATGATGGTCGAGGTCGAGGTGACCCAAGGACTGCCCAACTCTATGAAAGGACGGCGGACCGGAATCGAGAGCCTGCGTCCCGTGAGCCATGACCGGACACAACGACCATCGCTTTAAGCTGGCCGGCCCGATGCGCGGCGCCGAGCTCATCCTCGAACCCCCGGACAACGACCGGCTGGCCCGGCTCTGCGGACCCATGGATGACCACCTGCGCCAGATCGAGGCCCATCTCGGGATCGAGATCAAGAACCGCGGGAACCGTTTCCGGCTCCTGGGCGAAGCCCGGGCCGTCGAGACGGCGGGCCGGCTGTTGCGCGGATTGTATGCCCGCGAAATGGACGAACCATTCGAAGTGCAACGCATCGAGGAGATGCTCGAATCCGTCGTCGAACCCGAACGGCGTGTGGACCCGGCCGGCCGCCGTGCAGCTGCCGGCACCGGCCGCTTTTCCGTCGAGCCCCATGGGGCGCACCAGACAGAGTATCTCCGGCTGATCCGTCTTCTGGATCTCACCTTCGGGGTGGGTCCTGCCGGTACCGGCAAGACCTATCTCGCGGTCGCGGAGGGGGCCGCACTGCTCGAACAGGGTGCCTGCGAGCGGCTGGTCCTGGTTCGTCCCGCCGTCGAGGCGGGAGAACGGCTGGGCTTTCTCCCGGGAGACCTGAGCCAGAAGATCGACCCCTACCTCAAACCCATCTACGATGCCCTCCATGAGTTTTTGGGTTACGAAAAGGTCATGCGCCACCTCGAACGCGCCGTGATCGAAATTGCCCCTCTGGCCTACATGCGGGGCCGGACCCTCAACCGCTCCTACATCCTGCTTGACGAGGCCCAAAACACGACCGTCGAGCAGATGAAGATGTTTCTCACCCGCATCGGTTTTGGCTCGAAGGCGGTGGTGACCGGTGATCTCACGCAGATCGACCTGCCCCGCCCGGAACGCTCGGGCCTGCCCCATGCGTTGGGAATCCTCGAGAACCTGCCGGAGGTGGGTGTGGTCCGGTTTGACCACCGGGACGTACGCCGCCACCCGCTCGTCAAACGCATCATCCAGGCCTACGAGGGCACGGGGCAGGGAGGCCCCTGATGCGCGTTGCGGTGAGCTATGGACTGGTCCGACGCGGCTTGCCGGCGCCGCCCGCCTTCGGTCGGTGGATCGACCGGACGGCCGGGATGCTTGACGTGGAGGGTGCCGTGAGCATCCGGGTGAGCGATGCCCGGGAAGGGGCCGCGCTGAATGAGCGTTACCGGCGCCGGAACGGAGCCACCAACGTCCTGTCCTTTCCGGCCCGTCTCCCGGGTGACCCGGAAGGGTTCTGGGGGGACATTGTCCTCTGTGCGCCGGTCATCGTGGCCGAGGCCGAAAGTGCCGGTCGCCCCCTGCGGAACCACTTCGCCCATTTGACCGTGCATGGATTCCTCCATCTTCTGGGCTACGACCACGAGCAGCCGGCCGAACGACGCCGGATGGAGGCCCTCGAGATCCGCCTGCTCGAACTGTTCCGGATTCCCGATCCCTACGGAAATCCGCCAGCCGTCACCCGCGGGGGGATCCACTGATGTCCGTGGAAGAATCCCCGTCTCCGGCCCCTCCCGGCTGGATCGGACGACTGGGGCAGATCCTGGGACGCGAGGTACGCGACCGCCAGGCCTTTCTGGCGGTGGTGGAAGAGGCCTTTGCCAACGGGGTTTTGGACCCGGATGCCCGTGACATGCTCAAGGGGGTGCTCAAGGTCGGGGAGCAGCGGGTCAGTGACGTCATGATCCCGCATGGACAGATGATCGTGATCCAGGAAGAGGAGTCTTTGGCCCAGGTGCTCTCGACCGTGGTCGCCTCCGGACACTCGCGGTTTCCGGTGATCGGGGAGAGTCGGGACCAGGTCGTGGGACTCCTGCTCGCGAAGGATCTCCTGGCCCACTACGAACAGCGGTCCCGCCATTTCAGCCTGCGGGATTACCTCCGGCCCATGCTGTTTGTGCCGGAAACCAAGGCGTTGAATCTCCTGCTCCGGGAATTCCGCAGCACGCGCAACCACATGGCGGTGGCCATCGACGAGTTTGGCGGTGTCGCGGGACTGGTGACGCTCGAGGATGTGCTCGAGGAGATCGTGGGCGAGATCGGTGACGAGTACGACCTCGAGACGGAGGGCAATATCCTGGAGCACAGCCGCCAGCGCTATACCGTGCGAGGGCTCACGAGCCTGCCGGAGTTCAACCGGCACTTCAAGACCGCCTTGCCGGAAGACGAGTTCGATACGATCGGGGGGTTTCTGGTCGACCAGTGGGGGAGGGTCCCCGGCCGGGGCGAAACCTGGGAGGTTGGTGCACTCCGTTTCCGGGTGCTTCGTGCCGACCGTCGGCGGATCCAGCTGCTGGAGGTCCGGCGCCAGAAACCCGCGCCGCCACCGGCTCCCCCGGACTCACCCCCGGCATGAACCGGGGGTCTCGGTGGTGGAGGCACCCAATTGTCGATTGCGGGTTCGCCTTGGCGGGTGGGGCGTGCCTCGTTTTTGCCTTTGCCCCGTTCGACCAGTGGGCACTCGGCTTTCTCACTCCCGCCCTCCTGTTTTGGCTCTGGGATGACGTCCGTCCGGCCCGCGCGGCCCTTGTGGGGCTCTTGTTCGGGATCGGCCTTTTCGGTTTTGGCATCTACTGGATCGTCCACAGTATCTTCGTGGTCGGCCATGAACCCTTGCTCCTCGCCTGGGCCCTGGTTTTTTCCCTGACCCTCGCGTGCGCTGCGTTCGTCGCCGGGGTCGGTTGGGCTGCCGCCCGACTCACCCCCCATCCCGGCTTTCCGCGCTATGCGCTCGTCCTGCCTGCGCTCTGGGTTCTGGCCGAGTGGGTACGGGGCTGGATCCTGACCGGATTTCCGTGGCTCGACCTCGGCTACAGTGCAGTGGGACAGGTTCTGGCCCAGGGATATGCGCCGGTCCTGGGAACGCTCGGCGTGAGTTTCGTCCTGGCCCTGACCGCCGGACTGGTTGTCGCCTCCCTCCGCCTGCCCGACCCGCGCCGCCGCTGGACCGCACTGGCCCTACTGAGTGCGGCCTGGCTCCTCGCGCCCGTCCTCTCGGCGATCTCCTGGACCCGGCCGGCGGGTCCCCCGATTGCCGTGAGCGTGGTCCAGGGAGACATCCCGCAACGGATGAAGTTCAGCCCAGGCGCCTGGCGGGTTGGGCTCGCCCGGTACGAGACCTTGAGTTCCCCGCTCTGGCAGCCGGGACGGGTGGTGGTCTGGCCCGAATCGGCGGTTTCCACCTGGTATGAAGAGGCGGAAGGACCGCTCCAAGAACTCCGGCGCAGGATCCGGAAAAAGAGGGCCACGCTCGTGACGGGGGTCTTTCACTACGATTTCCAAAACGGCGGCCGCTACAACTCGGTCGTCCGAATCGGATCCGGTCCGGTGCGCTTCTACGACAAGCATCACCTGGTCCCGTACGGGGAATATTTTCCGGTCCCGGCATTCGTCCGGAACTGGCTTCGGGACTGGAAGTTGCCCCACTCGAGTTTCACGATGGGGGCCGCCGTGCAGAGACCGTTCCGGCTCGATGGACGATGGGCCGGGATCTCGATCTGTTACGAGGATGCCTTCGGACGTGATCTCCGCCGTTCCCTTCCCCGAGCCAACTGGCTCATCAACGTGAGTGACGATGCCTGGTTCGGACGGACCATCGGGCCGGACCAGCAGTTCCAGATGGCCCGGATGCGGGCGCTCGAAACCGGCCGGCCGCTCGCGCGGGCCGACAATACGGCCCTCTCCGGCCTGATTGACGGAAAGGGTCGGGTGGTCGGCCGTCTGCCTCCCTTCCTCCCCCTGGTCTTGACCGGCCATCTCCAGCCGGAAGCCGGGCTCACGCCCTACGACCGGTGGGGAGACCAGCCGATCGTGGTCCTGGCCCTCCTGTTGTTGTCCGTGGGGGGGCTTGGAGAAGCCCATCGTGCCCAGGGCAGAGCGGTTGATGGCGCGGCTGCCGGGGATGTTTTATGATCCTTCCATCTTGGCCGGATCCCGCCCAGCCTGCCCCAGGTTGCGGATCCGGTACTGAAGGACTTATGACCGACAATCGATACGATCCCGAGACCATCGAGGCCTGGGCGCAGTCGCGCTGGCAGAAAGAACGCGTTTTCGAGGTTGACGAACACGATCCCCGTCCCCCCTACTACGTGCTCTCCATGTTTCCCTATCCCAGCGGACGGTTGCACATGGGGCATGTCCGCAACTACACGATCGGCGATGTCATGGCCCGCTATCGCCGCATGAAGGGTTTTGCCGTCCTGCAACCGATGGGCTTCGATGCCTTCGGGCTTCCGGCGGAAAATGCGGCGATCCAGAACCAGACCTCGCCGGCCCGCTGGACCGAAAGCAACGTGGCCACCATGAAGGGCCAGCTCAACCGCCTGGGTTTCGGCTATGACTGGCGGCGTGAAATCGTGACCTGCCGGCCCGCGTACTACCGGTGGGAACAGTGGCTCTTTACCGAGTTGTACCGGCGGGGACTGGCCTACCGCGAGAAAGCCTGGGTCAACTGGGATCCCGTGGACCAGACGGTGCTGGCCAATGAGCAGGTCATCGACGGTCGCGGCTGGCGTTCCGGGGCTCCGGTGGTCCGACGTGAAGTGGCACAGTGGTTCATCCGGATCACGGCGTACGCCGAGGAACTGCTCGAGGGACTGGAGAGGCTGACCGGCTGGCCGGAGGAAGTGCGCCGGATGCAGCGCAACTGGATCGGCCGCTCGAGTGGACTCGAGATCGATTTCGAGAGAATGGATGGGAAGGGCGCGATCCGTGTCTTCACGACACGGGCGGACACGATTTTCGGGGTGACCTATCTGGCTCTTGCGCCGGAGCATCCGGTGGTCCTGGAGGCGGCCCGGACCGATTCCGCCCTGGACGGATTCGTGAAAAACATGCGCCAGCGGGAAATGCGGGAGGCGGCCATCGAGACCGCCGACCGGCAAGGGGTGCCTTTGGCACTCCGGGTCCGGCATCCTTTGACCGGAGAGGCTCTTCCGGTCTGGGCCGCGAGTTTCGTCCTGGAAGGCTATGGTACCGGTGCCATCATGGCAGTTCCTGCACATGATGCGCGTGATCATGAGTTTGCCCGCCGATACGGCTTGCCGATCCGGCCCGTCATCCATCTGCCGGGAGAAGGGGGGGCAGATCCCCAAGCGCAAGCCCTGACTGCGGAAGGTGTGGTTTTTGACTCTCCCGGACTCGACGGACTGGACAGCGCAGAAGCCAGGGATCGGGTCCGGGAATGGTTGGGTGCCCGGGGAGCTGCCCAGCCTGCTGTCCGCTACCGGCTCCGGGACTGGGGGGTCTCGCGCCAGCGCTACTGGGGATGTCCGATCCCCATGGTGCACTGTCCGGATTGCGGAACGGTGCCGGTTCCGGCCGAAGACCTGCCCGTGCGATTGCCCGAAGACGTGGCATTTTCCGGCGTGAGCTCACCGCTCCTTCAGGATGAGCGGTTTGTGGCCACGACCTGCCCGAATTGCCACCGGCCGGCACGACGGGAGACCGACACCTTCGATACCTTCATGGAATCCTCCTGGTACTACGCCCGTTATGCCGCCTACGACTGCCCGGACGCCATCCTGGATGAACGGGTCCATCACTGGTTGCCGGTCGACCAGTACGTGGGAGGCATCGAGCACGCGGTTCTCCACCTGCTCTATGCCCGCTTCTTCCACAAGCTGCTCAGGGACCTGGGCTGGGTTCGGGGCGACGAGCCTTTCACCCGCCTGCTGAGCCAGGGGATGGTTCTCAAGGACGGGGCCAAGATGTCGAAGTCAAAAGGCAACGTGGTGGATCCCGAGGCCATCATTGCCCGGCATGGCGCGGACACGGCCCGCTTCTTCATGATGTTTGCCGCCCCACCGGATCAGTCACTCGAATGGTCGGAACAGGGTGTGGAGGGGGCCGAGCGTTACCTGAAACGGCTCTGGCGTCTGGTGGACGATTCCGCCTCGAGCCGGACCGAGGGGACGGTGGATCCGGCGGCTCTCTCGGCCGAAGGACGCCAGCTGTGGATCCGGCTTCACGAAACAATCCGTGGTGTGAGCCACGATTACGGGGTCCGGGGAACCTTCAACACGGCCATGGCCAAGCTCATGGAACTCACCAATTCGGCAAGCCGTTTCGAGCCATCGGCTCCCATGGACCGTGTGCTCCTGGATCAGGTGGTCCGGACGCTTCTGGTTCTGCTGCATCCCGTTTCGCCACATATCACGGAGGCGCTCTGGAGCCGGTTGGGTGGCACGGGTCTTCTCGCGCTTCACCCCTGGCCGGAAGCGGACCCTTGTGCGCTGGAGCGCGAGCAATGGGAGATCGTGGTCCAGGTGAACGGGAAGAGGCGGGGGATCCTGTCCGTGGGCCGGGACGAAACCGAATCCGAGATCCGTTCGCGGATCCTGACGGATGCCAAGCTCGCCCGCCATATCCCCAGCGAGGCCGTGGAACGCTGGGTCATGGTTCCCGGGAGACTCGTCAACGTGGTCCTGCGCAAGGAGGAATCGCTACCGCCGTGAACGGATGGACACGCCCGTGGGGAGGCGAGTGGCGGCGCAGCTTCCGGGGAGGCCTGGCGATCGCCATTGCGCTCGGGCTCTCGGGCTGCGGCTTTGCCTTGGGGACGCGCTATCACCTGCCCCGAAGCCTGGCGCCGCTCGCGCTCGTGGCGCCGGACCCCAATGGGTACCTGGCGCTTGTCCTCCGGGAACGGCTCGAACGTTCCGGATTCGCCGTGGTGTCTGTCCGCAAGCCGCACGCGTCGACACTCACCATCCAGAGGGCCTTCATCCGTTCGCGCATCCTCGCGGTCAATGGCCAGGGAGAACCGGCCGAGTACCTCATGAGCTACCACGTCCGCTTCACCCTGCTCAAAGGACAAAGAACCGTCCTGCGTCCGACCACCTTGCGGATCCGGCGAACCTATTTCTACCTTCCCCTGGCCACGCTTGCCATGACCTCCCAAGCCTATAATCTCACCCGGTCACTCGAATCAAAGGCGGCCCGCCTGATCCTGCTGCGTCTTTCCGCCCCCCGCCTCCGCCTGGCGCCCACCGCCCACCACCCGTTGCCGACCCCGCATCCGTGAAACACGTACCCCGGCAGCTCGAGGAGTTCGACCGCTTCGGGGAAAGTCCGTTCTGGCTCATCGCTGGAAGTGATCCGGTCCTGGTCGGGGAGATGTGGGACTGGATCCGGAGACGGATGGGGCGGATGGGATCCTACGAGCGCCGGGTTTTCCGGCCCGAACGCACGCTGGATCCGGGATTTCTCGACGATTACCGGACCGGCTCGCTGTTTTCGGAACGACGGCTTTTCGAGCTTCATCTTTCGGCTCCGACCCTGCAGGGGGCCGGCGTCTCTGCGCTCGGTGACCTTTTGGAACAGCCCGCCGCCCCATCCACCTGGCTCGCCATCCACCTGCCCAGCCTGGATCGGGGGGTCCGGCAGAGTGCGCTCTACAGCCGCTTCGTCTCCCGTGCCCAGGTGGTGGAATGCTGGCCGCCGGATCCGGTCCGCTGGAATGCGGAAGTGGAACGGCGTGCCCGCGAGCACAAGGTGGCGTTCGGTCCCGGCGGCGGTGAACTCCTTGCGGCACTGACCGAGGGAAACCTCCTGGGACTCGAGGCGGCGCTCCAGGTCCTCGAGCTCGACGAGCCGGATCACCCCGTGACGGAATCCGAGGTGGCCGGGGTGCTCGGTGCCTCCGCGCAGTATGGACCGTTTGACCTGGCCGAGGCCGCCTTGAGTGAGAATCCCGGACGGGTCTTCGAGATTTTCCGGACCCTGGCGGAGACGACCGGGGAGTGGCCACTGGTTCTCGGGACCCTGGTTCACGAGATCCATGCCGTGCTTGGTGCCGGAGGATCACAGGCCCCGCCCCGCAAGCAAAGCTTGTACGAAAAGGCGCGGCGGCGCGGCCGTCCGTTCTGGTACCGTCGGCTGGAGGAGGCGGCCCGGGCAGACCTCGTGGTCAAGGGCCGAAAGCCCGGCCGGGCCGGAGAGACCCTCCTGAGGCTCGTCCTGCACATGAGCGGTGTTCCCGGGATCGGAGAGCGGGCATGAGGCACGTGGGGCTTTTCGGTGGCTCTTTCGATCCTGTCCATGTGGGCCATCTGCGTGCAGCGATCGAGGTGATGGAGCATCTTGGACTGGATGAGCTGCGTTTCATTCCCTGTGCGCACTCACCGGGGAAACCTCCCCCGCGAGCCTCCGGCCGCCTCCGGCGGGACTGGCTGGAGCTCGCGATGGGGGACCGGCCGGGATGGATTCTGGATGATCGCGAGTTGCGACGGGAGGGCGTGAGCCATACGGTCGAGACGCTCCTCGGGATCCGGGAGGAGGAGCCGGAGAGCCGGCTGTACTGGATCGTGGGCTCGGATGCCTTCTCGAACCTGCACCAGTGGCGGGAGGCCGACCGTCTGGGCCGTCTTGCGCATTGGATTGTTCTCCTCCGCCCCGGTTTCCCCCCCGTACTCCCCGAGGAAGCCCCCGGCTGGTGCCGGACGGGGAGGACGGAGGATCCCGCGAGACTGAGACAGGATCCGGCCGGGGATGTCCTCTACCTTCGGGTGACCGCACTCGGCATTTCGGCCACGGCGATCCGGGACCGGATCCGCCGGGGGCTCGCTCTCGATTATCTCGTCCCGGACTCTCTTCAGGATGCCCTCGCACGGGCGGCCTGCTATGATCCACCCTGAGAAAGCCATCAGCACGGCGCAATGGCTTGAGCAGCTCGAAACGCTGATCCGGGACCACCGTGGTCACGAGATCGTCCGGCTGGATGTCCGGGGACTCACGACCCTGGCGGACCATTTCCTGATTGCCAGCGGGACTTCGGATCGCCAGTTGCGAACCCTGGCGGAGCGGATCCGGGATGCGGCCCGGGAGGCCGGTCGACCAGTGATCGGCAGCGAGGGAGAACGGACCGGCGGCTGGATCCTGGTCGATCTCGATGACGTGATTGTCCATCTCATGCTGCCCGATCTCCGACGGTTTTACCAGCTCGAAAAACTCTGGGGCTGGTCCGAGCCGGTCGAGGGTCTTCAACCGGACGGGTGAGACGGTTCCTCCTCCCTTGGGGCTGGCTTTTCGGCTTGGGAGAGCCTGCTCAGTGTGCGACAATCCCTCCTGTCACGTGACTGGAATGTGGGCCCGGAACCCCGGGTTCGCCCAACTCTGAGCGAGAGCTGATGGATTCGAAGCCTGCCATGCGACCCCGACGCCTCTGGATCCGTGTCCCGGCGGGGCTCGTGGCGGTTGCGGTGATCGGCGCGGCCACTGGCGTGGGCCTGTTTCGTCTCGCGGCACTCACCGTTCCGGCCTACCGCCGGGAGGTCGAAAGCTGGGCTTCCCGGGTCATCGGCGTGCCGCTCGCCATCCATGCCATGGAAGCTCGCTGGAGCGGACTCGGTCCCGAACTGGTCCTGGATTCCGTGGTGCTCCGGGTTCCTCACCGGGGTGCTCCCCTGGCGCGTGTCCGCCAGATCGTGATTCATCTGTCGATCCCGGTCATGGTGGAGAACGGAAGATGGCTGCCAAGTGGCGTGACTCTTCGCGGATTCCATTTGACCCTTCGGAGGAGCGCGGCCGGACCGTGGATCCTGCCCTGGGCGGGCGTGCCGGGATCCCGACTGCCTTCGCTGGCCGGCCTCGTCGCGTTCATTGCCCGGGATGCCCGCCTGGAGTTCCGTGACACCGTGATCCGGCTGGTATCCACCGGGAAAAATCCTCCCACCCTGGTTCGGGTTTCCCGCTTCCGGATCTCGGTGCGGGATGACCGCTACCGGGTGAGGCTCAAGGCACGGGTGTCTCCCCATGGTGTCCGGATGCTTGATTTCGCAGCCCATGGCCGAGGTCCGCGAACGGATCCCGGCCTCTGGCACTGGCATGTCCGGGGCCAGCTTTTGGACCTTGACCCGGAGTTCCTGCCCCCGCTCGGAGTGACCCTGCCGGTCCGTGGGCTCGCAAGGAGCCGGGTCTCGCTCCTCTTCGAGGGTTCCGGGGTGGGGCGCCATCCTGCCCGTCTCCGGGGATCCCTCGAGGTGACCGGGCTCGGCCCGGAAGGTCGTGCGAACGCGCTTGGGGCAGGGCCCGCCCGGATTCGGACGGGATTCACGGTCGACTGGGCTCGCGGGCAAGCCGTTCTTTCCCCCTTGGTCGTCGTCCGTCCGGGTCATCCGCTTCGTCATGAGGATCTCGAGATCGGCTGGACGATGACGCATCCTGGAGAGGCCACCTATCGGCTCCGGGCCGGCCGGTTTTTCCTGGGGACGCTTGATCCCTTCCTGCCGCTGATCCGGCAGTTCCCGGCGACCCGCGCGGTGGCTGTCCTTCTCGGCCATGTGAAACCCCAAGGCCAAATCGACGGTCTGGTCTCCCGGATCGCGGTTACAAAAGGCGGTTGGGGTGTGCGTTCGGCCTCGGCACGTTTCACGGAAGTGGGCAGCTCGGCTTGGGGGCGCTGGCCTGGACTGTCGGGTCTTTCCGGACGTTTCGACTGGTTGGGCGGTCAGGGGTCCGTGATCTTCACGCCTTCGATTCTTCAGGTCCGGGATCCCCGCCTATTCAGGCGGACGATCAGACTCACGTGGGGGGGCTCCGTTCTCGCCTACCAGAGACATGCCGGCATCCGCTTGAGTCTCACCCCCACCTGGATCCGTGCCCACGCCTTTTCGATCCGGGTACAGAAGGCAGTCCTCAAGATCCCGGGCAGTGGGAGCCCGATCCTCGACCTGGATGCTCATCTCCACGAAGGTGAACTCCCGCTCATGGCAGAGGATATCCCCTACGGGATCCTGCATCCGGGACTGGACCGATGGCTTGCCAGGGCATTCGTCGCCGGAGATGTTCCCAAGGCCCATCTCGTTCTCGACGGGCCGCTCGCGGACTTTCCATTCACGCATGGTGATGGGCGCTTTGGGGTGGGGTTTTCGCTTGAGCAGGCCGAGATCCACATTGCCCCAGGCTGGCCGGATCTTCGGGTGGACCGGGCCCGGGGAGCGTTTGCCGGCGCCGGATTTTCTGTCGCAATTGCGGCAGGGTCGGAGGCGGCTTTTCCGCTGGCCGGATCCCGTCTTGTGATCCCCCGACTCAAGCGGGGGGTGCTCCATATCCAAAGCACCTTTGCGGGCCGGGCCTCGACCCTCGTGAGCTATCTCGACTCTTCCCCCTTGTCGCGGCATTGGAACGGACTCTTTCCCCATCTTGAACTCGAAGGTCCGCTTTGGGCTTCCGTCCGGATCCGGCTCCCGGTCCATGCCCTGGATCATCCGACGATCCGGGGAGTGGTCCGTTTTGACCGGGACCGTTTTCGTTGGCGGCCGTGGTCACTCGTTTTCCACCATCTCAAAGGAAACGTCCGCTTCGACAATCTGGCCCTGGCCAGCCAGGCCGTGACGGCCCGTCTGGATGGCCATCGGCTCACCTTCAATGCGTGGACGGGGCGGGGAGAGACCCACCTCCAGATGGTGGGGGCGCTGGACGGGGCACGGCTGGGTTTGCCTGATCCGCTGTCTCATCTCGTCCAGGGAGCCTCCGACTGGCAAGCCGAGATATCCTATCGGCCGAAGCACCTCACCGGCTTGCTGCGGCTCCAGGCATCGAGCCATCTGGTCGGTACCCATCTTCTCCTGCCGGCTCCACTGGCGAAAGGGGCAGACCAGCCGGTGACACTGGATTTTGAGGGTCGCCTTCTCCAGGGAGATTCGCGTTTCCGTGCGCAGGCTCACTGGGGTTCGATCGCCTGGATCGGAACCCGGGGACGCTTCGTCAACAGGCGGCCGGTTTTGAGCGCGGGCCGGATCGATTTGGGAGGGGGGGCCGGTCCTCTTCCGACGGCCGGAATCCTCGTCACGGGCCGCCTTGGGCGGATCGATCTCGCCGGATGGTGGCGACTGGACCGGGAGGTCAAGCATTCCGGGTCCGGATTCCCGCCTTTCCAGGTCCAGAACCTGGAGCTCGCCCACCTGACTGGCTGGGGACAGGATCTGGGTCCGCTGAGAGTCTCGGTCGAGGCGGCACAACGGACCGGCCTCCGCTTTCAAGTGGAGGGACCGACTCTCGCGGGTACCGGTTTCATTCCCCCTCCGGGCAGTCCCGATCCCATCCAGGTGGACTTCAGCCGCTTCGAGATCGCCCCGCTGGTTCACCTTGCCGGATCCGGCACCCGATCGCTCGGGCCGGGCGATCTGTCCAACCTCGTCTGGTCCAGCACAGAAACCCGCTACGGACGGGTCTCGCTCGGCCAGGTCGCCTTTTCCTGGATCCATTCCGCCCCGGACACCCTCCAATTTTCGCATCTCGCACTCACTTCCCCCGACCTGGAAATCACGGGTGGGGGTCAATGGACCCGGAATCCGTCGGGTTCGCGGGTCGAACTCCATGCAAAGATCGCGAGTCCCAAGGTCGGATCCGCATTCCACCAGCTTGGCATCAAGCGGATCCTGACCGGAGAGCATGCCCGTTTTGTTCTGGACCTGGGTTGGCGGGGACTTCCCTGGCACCCGGATCGCGCATCGCTTGCGGGCCGCATCCAGTTTTCGGTCCGGGATGGCCGCGTCCTCGCAATCAAACCGGGGGGAGCGGGACGATTCATCGCACTCCTCAGCCTGAATGCGCTTCCGCGCCGGCTGGGCCTCGATTTCAGTGATGTCTTTTCCCGTGGGCTCAGTTACGATCGCCTGAAGGGAAGCTTCACCATCCGGCACGGGATGGCGGTGACCCGGGACGCCACGCTTTTCGGTTCCTCGATCGCCATCTGGCTGGCCGGCGAAACCAACCTTGTCAAACGGAGTTATGATCAGGTGGCCTTGGTCATCCCCCATGTGGGGTCCACGCTGCCGATTGCGGGAGCCATCTTCGGCGGCCCGATCGGAGGGGGGATTCTTCTTGCGCTGTCCCGGATTTTCCGGCGTGTGATCGAAAGCATGAGTGAAACCTACTATCACATCACGGGCCCTTGGCAAAACCCGCGCATCCACCGGATCAGTGCCACCCGGGCCCATGTGCTCGGTTTTGTGAAAAAACCCGGGTAAGAGGAATCATGGCCATCCGGAAGCGGTTCTGTTTCGCGCTGATCCTGATTTTTTTGGGGGGGGTGCCACCGGTTTCCGCCCATGTCCGGGAACGTTTCTCCTTTCCCCGTTCCGAGTGGGTCGGCGTGCGTCGTGCCCGGCGCGTGATCCTGTGGCCTGCGGTCAGAAAAGCCGTCGCCGCCTGGATCGAGGCGCCGGGTGACCATCTGGTGCTGGCCTATCCGGTCGGCCCGGGAGGGCGTCTCTGGGCAGCCCAGCTGGCCGACTGGCTTGTGGCCTTGGGCATCCCCCGGACCCATCTCGTTCTCCGTCCGCGAGCCACCTTCCATCGCAACCGGCTCTGGATCGAACTCGAAGCGCCGCCGTGAAGGTCCTCCTTGCCGCCATCCAGATGAGGAGCGGACGGGCGATCGCAGCCAATCTCGAACAGGCGGATCGCCTCCTTGCGGAAGCGCACAAACGGGGGGCCGCTCTCGCTCTCCTGCCCGAGAATTTCGCCCTCATGGCCACCGACACGGAACGGTGGGAGGCGGCAGAACTGGCCGGACGCGGGCCGGTCCAGGATTACCTCGCACGGACGGCCAGACGGCTCGGGCTTGCCTTGATTGCGGGCACGATCCCGATCCGGTCCGGAACCCGGGTCTATGCGGCCAGCCTGGCCTTCGACTCCAACGGACGTGTGGTCGGCCGGTATGACAAGATGCACCTCTTCGACATGGATCTGGGTCCCGGCGAACGGTATTGTGAATCCGCGGGAACCCGTCCCGGCAACAGTCCCCGGGTGGTCCCGCTCGCCGGGATCCCGGTGGGCCTTTCGGTTTGTTACGACGTTCGATTCCCCGAACTGTATCGTTGTCTCGTGACGGAGGGTGCCTGCCTGCTCACGGTTCCGGCGGCTTTTACCGTCCCCACGGGCCAGGCCCACTGGAAAACCCTGTTGCGTGCGCGGGCCATCGAGAACCAGTGCTACGTGCTCGCGGCTGCACAGGCCGGCCGTCACGAGGGAGGACGCAGGACCTACGGACACAGTTGCCTGATCGATCCTTGGGGTCGGGTCATGGCGGAACGCCGGACCCTGGAGCCGGGCGTGGTTGCCGGTCACTACGATTCGGAGTGCCTGAAGCAGATCCGTGAACGATTGCCGGCCTTGCAACACCGCCGCATCCCTCCCCCCAAACGGGTCGGGCACGGCACCGCCCGCGGCGGGATTGTCCCGGCCGGTGAGGAGACCCGCGGGCGGACCCGTTCAGGGCCCCGCGAGCTTGCGCAGGCTTTGGACCGCGATCGATAACATCGCGTAATCCTGGGTCGGATGGGTTCGCATGTCCTCTCCCAGTTTCCGGTAATGGCTGAGGTGGTCGGCGACCTTTTCAGACCAGTGCGAAAAGGCCGTCTCGAACGGCTGCCCGGATTCCGACTCCAGGATTTGCGCGGTGATGCGCTGCTGCTCACGGTTGAGGTCCTCGCGGAGGCTGATCCGCGCCTCCGCCTGCCAGGAGTCCTGGACCCCGAGCCTTTCGATGGCCTGGTCCAGCCACTCCAGGGACAAGGCCTCGCTCACCCGGAAATGGAAGGAAAGAATGCGGGAGAGGGGTTGATCGAGCTGGTGGGCCAGTTCGACGAGGTCAAAAACCGGGTACAGGTAAGGCCGGCGGGTCAGCTTTTGTGCGAGAGATTCCGGGAGTCCCATCCCGACGAACTCGTGAATCTGGTCATCATGGGATTTCCGGAGGAGTTCGGGCAGGCATCCCGGAAGGAGGGTCTCGAATGCTTCGACCCCCGGCGCAAAGGTGGAAATCAGGCTGCTCACATCCAATGGAGGCCGCCGGTTCAGCAAGAGCCATCGGGTGAGATGGCGCAACAGACGGATATTGGCCGTGAATGCCGCGAGACTCGTGACCGGCGGAACGGATGCCGGCAGGGCTTCGATCTCCCGGGAGAGCGTTTCCGTTCCCGTGACGGTCTGGCTCACGACGAATGCCCGTACGATCTCGGCCGAGGCCGAGCCGGTTTCTTCCTGGAGCCGGGTCGCAAAGGTGGGCCCCATGTGGTTGACGAGGTGGTTCGAGATCTCGGTGGTAATGATGTTCCGGGCCAGCGGGTGACGGCGCATGAAGGGGGTATAGCGCTTGCGGAGTGCCGGGGGAAAGTACCGTTCGATCTCGAGCGAGAGCGTGGGATCCTCATGGATATCGGAATCCTGGAGATCGTGGGCAAGGGCAATCTTGCCGTACGCCAGGAGGACCGCCAGCTCAGGACGGGTCAGGCCCCGCTGGAGGGTGCGGCGCTGGGCCAGGGCCTCGCTCGGGGGGAGTCCCTCCAGGGCGGGGTTCAAAAGCTGTCGCTGTTCCAGCTTGCGGATGAGATAGCGGTGTTCATCGAGCCGTTGCGGGGCGGTGAACTCGAGGACCGAGAGGGCCTGAGCTTGTGCGTAGTTGTGGTACAGGACATGCGCGGCGATGTCATTTGTCATCTCGCGCAGCAACCGTTCACGATGGCGGACAATGGCCCGGCGTTCCTCCGCCGCCACGTTGAGCAGGATCTTGATATTGACCTCGTGATCCGAGGTGTCGACCCCGGCCGAGTTGTCGATGAAGTCCGTGTTGATCCGGCCGCCGTTCAGTGCGTACTCGACGCGGCCAAGCTGGGTGAAGCCCAGGTTGCCGCCTTCGGCCACGACGCGGGCCCGGATTTCACGACCATTGAGACGTACGGCGTCGTTGCTCCGATCGCCCACATCCGCCTGGGTTTCCGACTGGGCCTTGACATAAGTGCCGATGCCCCCGTTCCAGAGCAGATCCACGGGGGCGGCCAGTATGGCCCGGATCAGTTCGTTCGGCGTCAGGGAGGTCGCTTGCACTCCCAATGCGGCTCTCGTCTCGGGGCTCAAGCGGATGGATTTTGCGCTCCGCGGGTAGATCCCGCCACCGGGTGACAGGAGGTCGCTCCGGTAATCGGCCCAGCTCGAGCGGGGCATGTGAAACACGCGCTGGCGTTCCTCGAAACTGGTGGTCGGGTCGGGGTTCGGGTCGATAAAGATATGCTGGTGGTTGAAGGCCCCAATCAGTTTGAGGTGCCGGGACAGCAGCATGCCGTTTCCGAAGACATCCCCGGACAGGTCGCCGATACCGACGACGGTGACGGGGTCCCGGTCCGGGTCGACACCGAGCTCCCGGAAGTGGCGGCGGACCGATTCCCATACGCCGCGGGCAGTGATCCCCATCTTCTTGTGGTCGTAGCCGACCGATCCACCGGAGGCGAAAGCGTCACCCAGCCAGAAGTGGAAATCCTGGGCGATGGAGTTGGCCAGGTCGGAGAAGGTGGCAGTCCCCTTGTCGGCAGCCACGACCAGGTAGGGATCATCCTCGTCGTAGCGAACCACCCGTTTGGGCGGCACGATCTGCCCGGCGACGATGTTGTCGGTCAAGGTCAGGAGTCCCTGGATGAAGGTCCGGTAGCAGCGCTGGGCCTCCTCGAGGAGTCGATCGCGGTTGCCATCTTTGGGCGGTTGTTTGACATAAAACCCCCCCTTGGCCCCGACTGGGACGATGACCGTGTTTTTGACCATCTGGGCCTTCATCAGGCCCAGCACCTCGGTACGGAAATCCTCGCTCCGGTCCGACCAGCGGATGCCACCCCGCGCAATGCGGCCTCCCCGCAGGTGGATGCCTTCCACCTGTGGAGCGTAGACGAAAATCTCGTACAGCGGGCGCGGCAACGGCAGGTCCGGAACCCGGCTGGACTCGAGCTTGTAACTGAGGAAGCGGTACCCTGCCGAGTCCCTGAGTGGCCGCTGGAAGAAACTGGTCCGGACCATGGCTCCCAGTACGCCGAGATAGGCCCGCAAAATCCGGTCGTCATCGCTTGACTCCACGCTTTCGAGTTCCGCCTGGAGAGATTCGAGACAGGTGGCTGCTTCCGGCTCGCGGTTGGCCGGATCCTGGAAGGGATCGAAGCGGGCGTGAAACCAGCGGACGAGGAGCCGGGTGATGGCGGGATGGTGGGTGAGTGCCCGGGCCATGTTGGCGGGCGTGAAGGGGATGCCCGTCTGGATGAGATACTTCGAGATGCTCCGGAGGAGCATGATTTCGCGCCACGACAGTTCGGCGTCGATGGCCAGGCGGTTGAAACTGTCGTTCGCCGCAAGTCCGTTCCAGATGGCCAGGAAGAGTTCTTCGAGTGCTTCGCGTCGCTCCAAGGCCCGGTCGGTCGGTCCGGACAGCTCGAGCTCGAAATCGTGGATCCAGATTCGGCCGATACCAGGAGCAGGAACCTCATAGGGCCGTTCCGAAACAACCCGGAACCCGGTGCTTTCCAGGATGGGCAGCGTGTCGGAAATGGCCAGGGACTGATCCAGGCGGAAAATCTTGAGTCGGAGCGAGTGGGGGCTCGCATGCTTGGGGCGGTAGAGGGAAAGCCTAAGGGCCTGGGTCGGTTTGAGCTGTTCGATTTCGAGGATGTCGTAGACGGCGGCCCGGGGTTTGACATCGTCACGGTAGACCTCGGGAAAACTGTCCCGGTAGCGGTCAAACAGGGGAAGGCCCCGTTCTTCCCCCAGTCGGTCGGACAGTGCAATCCTCAGTTTCTCGTTCCAGCTCAGGCTGGCTTCCTGGATTTCCTGCTCGAGACTGGCGAGCCGCTTGGGGGAGAGCCGTCCCGTTTCGGTGTGTACGGTTGCATGCAGCCGGGCCAGGACCGAATCGGAGATCCAGAGTTCGGATTCGATCGAGTGACCCTGGAGTCCTTCCTTCAGGATCTTTTCAATGCGTTCACGGGCCCGTGCGGTGTAATTTTCCCGGGGCAGGTAGATGAGGCAGCTGAGATAGCGCCCGAACACGTCCGGCCGGAGAAACAGGCGGGTCAGGTGACGTTCCTGCAGTCGGAGGACCCCGAGGCTGAGCTCGACCAGTTGATCGATGGAGGCTTCCAGAAGCTCACTGAGCGGCAGGGTGTCGAAGATAATCCGAAGGTGGCGACCCGCGTGGGATTCGGAAGCGAGCCCCGATTGCCGGAGAACCGCCTCGCGCTTGAGACGGACCACGGGGATTTCCTGGGGAGGACATTTGAAGACCAGGGGGCTGAACAGTCCGAGAATCCGGTCTTCCCCGACGACCCGGCCCTTGGCATCGAAACGCCGTAGGCCGATGTAGTCGAGGGGTCCCGACCGATGGACGGTCGAGTGGGCATTCGTTTTCGTGATGATGAGCAATTCCTGGGCCAGGGCCTTTTCGTTCACGCGCAGGGGCAGGGTTTTCGGTTCCGGCGCGCGATCCGCATCGGTGCGCAGGATGCCGAGCCCGGACTCCCGTTCCGGCTCCAGTCGGAGCTGGTCGCCCTCCTGATGCAACGCGTAGCGCCGGTAACCCAGGAAGGTGAACCAGTCCTGTGTCATCCACTCGAGGAAGTCACGGGCTTCCTCGACTTCCCGTTCTGGCAGGAAGGCCTTCCAGCGGGTGATTTCCTCCCGCAGCAAGCCCACCCGGTCGTGGAGCGCAGTACAGTCCTGGTGGACCCGGAGAACGTCCAGGAGATTTCCACGGATGCGTTTTTCGAGCCGGGCCAGGCGTTCTTCGCCCTGGATGCGGTCGAAGGCCACGAGAATCCAGGATTCCCGTGATCCCGACGATTCTCCCCCGAGTCCGGAGACCCGATCGATCCGGTTTTCCACATTGCGCTCGGTCATAAAAACCGGATGGACGGTGAGATGGACGCCCAGCCCTTCCTGCCGGCCAGCCAGCGTCATGGAATCCACGAGAAAAGGCATGTCGTCATTGACGGTGAGGGCCACCGAATAGGCTTGGGTCGCATGACGCCGGACCGGCAGGTTTACGAGACGAAGCAGGGTCTCTCCAGGAGCACGGGTGGCCCCCAGCTCCCAATGCTCCGTGAAAAGGCTGATCCAGTCCTCGAGACTGAAAAGATCCAGATCATCGGGCGTGACCGACTGGAAATACTGTTCGAGCACGCTCCGGAGGTTTTTCGGGATGGTGGAGTTCGTCGTTGATTTTTTTTCGAGGGCGTTGTCGAGACGGTTCAGGAAAGAGGAAGGGGCGGAAAGAAGGGAGTGATTGCGCATAAGATCAACGCACAGGGCCCGGGGTGGACCGATCCCGTTCAATTTTAGCGGTTTTGGCTGCGTTGTGCTGGCCAGTGAGGGACTCCCCGTTCTTCCGCTTGGAGAATAGCCATCCCAATGCCCGAATTCACAATTGGTTGAAGTCTCCTGCCGGTTTAGGATCGGCTGTCTTTCATGTGGAACACCGGTCATGACCGTTGCCCAGCATCCATCCCTGATCGGACTCGCCGAGGGTTTCCAGATGGTGCTTGACTTTGAATCGAGCGAAGGGGGAGCCCGGGAGGAGCGGGAACGTTTGCATCGGCAGAGCGGGGAGGAGGCCCTTCTCGTGGCAGCCCTGGACGTTCTCGAACGCCGCTTCCGCCGGAGCGGGTCCGCAGTGGATTCACCCCGGCAGGGGGCCGAATATTTCCGGATGAAACTCGCCAGTCTGGGTCGCGAGGTTTTTGCGGTTGCCTATCTGGACCATCATTACCGGGTGCTCGCGACTGAGGTTCTTTTTGCCGGGACCCTCAACCAGTGCGTGGTCCACCCGCGGGAGGTCATCAAGCAGGGATTGGGATACAACGCGGCGGCCCTGCTCTGTGCCCACAACCATCCTTCCGGACTGGCCGAACCTTCCGAGGCGGATCGTCAGCTGACCCAGAAACTCAAGGAGGCCCTTGCCTTGGTCGACATCCGTTTGCTCGACCACTTTGTGATCGGCGGAACGCGATGGGTCAGCTTTGCAGACCAGGGCTGGCTTTAGGGGAGGATCGGGAACGGCCCCGGCGGTGGGGGGCAGCCGGAGGAAAAGGGAGGTGCAGGAACGCTTCCAGTTCCGCCTCGTATTCCCGCATGCGTTCCAGGAGCCGTTCCCCGAGCGACCGGACCGGTTGGCCCCCCACCGAGGCGGCAATCAGTTGGTCCAGCTGAGCATGGAGGGCTTCATGGCAGGAGCGGAGCTTCCGCTGCGCCGACCGAAGCGGGCCGGCCGGCCAAGGGACCAGACTGCAAGTCGAACCGGAAAGGGCAGCCAGCAGTGCACGGCTGGACTCCTCCGGGGCCTCCAGGACCTCGGTGACCCGTCCCCGCAGCCAGCGATGGTAGGGACCATTCAGCCAGATGGGCAGGCGACGCAGGTCCAGAGTCTGGGCCAGGGATTGGGCCAGGGGGGTGGGCAGGGTCCAGTGCCGGCTCCACTTGATGAGTGCCGGGCTGGCGAGTGCGGCGGATGCGAAAAATCCCTGGGCCAGTCGCCCCCCCAAGGCATAAAACAGTTCGGCGAGATCCTCTCGTTCGACGCCGACAGCGGTGACCTCGAAGTGCCCGATCTCTCCACTCCGCAGGGCTCCCGCGACCAAGCTCAGCGCCCGGGGTTCCTCGTGGAGATGGAGAACCAGCGAGCGGTCAATCTTGATCCCCTGTGTGCGGACCAGTTCCAGTTTTTCCAGGGCAACGGGCCAGACGCCAAAATTGTCGAAGAGGATCCGGATGCCGCGATGCCGCAGCTCCTCGATCAGGGGGGGGAGCCGGTTCCAATCGGGTAGCAGGGGGCTTGGCTTGAGTTCCAGGACGAGACGGTCGGTATGCGACCCATGGCGGGTACCCCAGTCCTTGAGATCCTTTTCAAAGTGCGGGGAAAAGAGGTAGCGCAGGTCGATGTTCAGGCTGACCGGAAAGGAAAGACCGGCCCGGTCCAGGGTTTCGAGTTCGAACCCGACCGTCTCGAGAAGGTAACGTCCCGCTTTCGGTATGAGATCCGGATCTTCCTCGATGGTGCCCAGCCAATCGGCTTTTTCCTCCGACGTCGCACCGAATCCGGGCCACCGGGCACAGGCTTCCGCACCGACGATTCGGCCATCGCGGAGATCGATCACGGGCTGCAGGTAGAGCCGGATGTCGCCGTGGGCAAGAGCCCGTTGGAACTGTCGCCGGGTCTCCATCTGCTGTTCCAGCCGTCTTTCGAAGTCTTCTTCATACAAGGCCCAGGCATTTCGGCCACGGGATTTGGCCCGGTAGAGGGCGAGATCGGCATGCCGCATCAGCGTCCGGGGGGGCTGGTGGTCCCGGGGGTAGATGGTGAGCCCGAGGCTCACGGTGGTGTGAAGCCACTGTTCCTGGTAGGCGATGGGTGCCGCCAGATTCGAACGGAGCCGTTCGAGGATGCTCGTCATGGCGACTTCCGTTTCCATTCCGGCCAGGATCAAGCCGAACTCGTCACCGGCCAGACGTGCCACGGTACTCTGGTCGTTCAGGAGAGCCTCCATGCGGTGGGCCTGGGTGGCCAGCAGGAGGTCACCGGCATCATGTCCGAACCGGTCATTGATCTCCTTGAAGCGGTCAATGTCGAGAATGGCAATCCCGACCAGGGACCGGTTCCGTTCGGCCTGTTTGAGCGCACTATCGAGCCGGTCAAAAAAGAGGTTCCGGTTGGGCAGTCCCGTCAGGGTGTCCATGAGGGCCATCTGCTTGAGTTCGGTTTCGCGGTCATACTCCGTAAGGGCGAGCGTGATGGCGTCCGTGAACTGCGTGCACAGCCCGACGAGTGCGTCGGATTCAAAAAAGCCATCCTCGTCCGAGAGCAGCACGAGCGCAGCAAAGGCCTGTCCCCGGAACAGGATGGGGAACACCCCGATTTCGCGAATCCCTGCCGTATGGAACGCTTCCTCAATGTCGGATCCCAGGAGGGGAGGGTGGGAGAGACGGGCCAGGATCGGGGTCCGGCTGGCTGTGGCCTCACTGACCAATTGTTGACAGAAGGTCCGGAGGGGTTCCGCGAGGTCACCCGCCGAAGCTTCCGGTAACGACCGATGGGGTTCCACCGCCTCCGCCGTCGCGTCGGTCAATCGGGAGGCCAGCAGGATGCAGTTGCCAACGGCGCCACCGACGCGGTCGAGGATCTGGCGGACCTCCTGGTACAGGAGGGTTGGGTCCGGATGCCGGGCGACGAGACGGTGCAGTTCGGAGAGCGCCCTGAAAAGCTTCTCGAAATAGTTGCGTTGATTTTTTTCGTAGCTGTGGTTGAGGGCCGTTCCCACCATGTCGGCAACCCGTCCGAGCAGTCCGACCAGTTCGTCATCGAAGAAGTTTGGAGTGAGTGCCCCCACGCCGAGCACACCGTGGCACACTCCATTGACGAGCAGGGGAAATCCCGCGATCGAGGAGACCGAACGTCGCTCGGCCTCCGACAGCCAGATCGTCCGCTCTTCATCGAGGTTGTTCACGATGACGGGCTGGCAAGCCTGGAAAACGGCACCCGTGATGCCGCGACCCTCGGGATAGGCGGGGTCGATTGTGACCGGAACGTTCCGGATCAGGTCACTGGCAGGGCCTGCGAAGGCCTCGAGATGGACCCTCTGGGTCCGGTGGTCAATGAGGGTGACGTAGACGATCGGCAAGTGTGTGGTGTTGCTGGTCAGTTCGCAGGTTTTTTCCAGGAGTATGGAAAGGGGCGGGTCCGTGGCCAGATAACTCCCGAGCTCTCCCAGTGCGGAGTAGAAGCGCTCCACCCGGAACAGCTTTTGCCGATGAAAACCCTCTTCGATGGAGAGACTCAATCCGTGGGCGATGTGCTCCAGGTGGGAGACCAGGGAAGGGTCGAAATAGCCGGGTTCGAGGGCGAGCAGGATGAGCGTTCCCCACGGCACATCTCCGGCTTGCCCCCGGAAGAGCGGGAAGCCGGCAGCGGACCTCAGGGCATGGATCTGGAGCCGCTCCCGCCAATGGGCCAGCCGGGGTTCATTTTCGAGCTCGTCGATGATGATGGGCTTCCCCGCGGTATAGACCAGTCCGCTCAGACCGTAGTTCGGCTGGGTGGGGTCCAGGCCGAAATCAATCCCCTCAAGGAATCCACTGGCCGGACCACTGGCTGTGTGGACGATGGGCACGTGGGAGGCTTTGGGAGCCTCCACGATATAACACAGTCCGAGCTCCAGGAACTCGGCGAGGATGCGACAGGCATTTTCACAAAGTTGATGCAGTGGAACATGAAGGGCGGCGATTTCGTTCAGCGCATGACCGGCCCGGTACGCGCGGAGCAGACGCTGGAGAGAAAGCTCCTGGGTCAAGGTCTCGAGCCGATGGGAGGCTGCGAGGACGAGCTGCTCGAAAGGATGGATGGCCGACTCCGTGAAGAAGTTCGGTTCCCCCGCGTAAACCGCGAGAACGCCAATCGTGAGTCCCTGGATCCGAACGGGAATTCCCACCATGCTGGCCAGGCCGCAACGGGCAGCTCTCTCTTTCCAGGGTTTGAAGCGGGTTTCCTCGAGTGTCGACTGGATGACTTGGGTTTGCCCGGTGCGGAAGGACAGCGCCATGGGCCCGCGCCCCTCGGCTTGGTCTGGATCGATGCTCACCCGGACTCCGTCGAGGTAACTCGTCGTGTTTCCGGCCCATCCGGCGATCTCGAGAGAACGGGTGCTTTCGGAAAGAAGGCCCACCCAGGCCAGCCTCGTCCCGTTCCGGATGGTTGCAGCCCGACAGAGTTCTTGGAAGGTGTGTGCAAGCTGGGCAGCGGCACTTTTGAGCAGGGATTCGACTGCGGAACCGGCTTCCGACAGAGGGCGCCTTGGTTCTCGCTCAAGGCCCTCGAGGGTCGAGGCCAGCATCCAGTCTGGAATCCATTCGAGGCCGGTGGTACCGGATCGGGCCGGATCGGACTCCATCGCGCGATCCAGCAGGCGCTTCAGGACCAGATGGTTCTGCAGGGCTTGGGACAGCGTGGATCCTCCGGAGGGAGATCCATTGCGAGAGGCAGCCCGTGATTTTTCCCAGTCAGCGGGAGAGTCGGCCGCAATCAAGCGTGGCCATTCCTCGCGACGGAAGATTTGGAGCAGAGAAGCCGGAACTTCCGGATCCTGGTCGGGGAGGGGCAACGCCGAAAGATGTGCCTTGAAGGCGGACCATTCCGCCCCGGTCGGAGTCGGTGGCTGGAACCCGTTCTGCTTCCGATAAAGGGTGCCCAAACCATTCTGCCTCACCAAGGGAGACCTCCTTCGTGATCCCGCCAATCCTCTTCTGCCATAGACGACCCCCGTCTCCGGCCCGTTGGCCCGGTGTCCTCAATATACCGCTAAAAAAGGGAGGGGGTTCCCGCTTCACCCGCTTTGGCGCTGGGGCCGGGTCGCTTCAATCCGGCCCGGCCAGATCGTCGATGAGGATCCGGAGAAAGCGACAGGCATCGCCGCCGGTCACGCAGCGGTGGTCGAAGGTGAGCGAGAGCGGCAGTCTCCGGTGCGTTGCGATTCCGCCCATGACGGCGACCACATCGTGGCATAAGCGGCCGACCCCCAGGATGGCGACCATGGGTGGGACAATGACTGGAGTCGCGTAGCGGCCTGCGATCATGCCGAAATTGGAGAGCGTGAAAGTCGGATGGGTCATCTCGCCCGGTTCCAGGGCACGGGCCTGGGTTTTTTTCTTGATCCGCTCGAGTTCCTGACGGATTTCTTGAGCTTCCGCCCGGCCGATGTCGCGAAGGACCGGGACGATCAGTCCGTCCGGTGTGTCGACCGCGAGACCGAGGTCGAGCTGGGTGTGCAGCGTGTGTTCGAGCGTTTCCCCATTGAACCAGGCATTGAGCGCCGGTTGGGCCGCGCAGGCCTTCGCGAGTGCACGAATGACCCGGACCGTGATGTCCTGACGTCCCTGCCAAGCCTGGAGATCCGCATCATCGAAGAGGGTGGTGGCTGCCACCTGGTCCCGGGCCAGGGACATGGTTTGTGCCATGATCCGGCGGGTTCCCCTGAGGGTTTCGGTCCGGGAGGGCAGTTTTGCGGACGGGGTATGCGGTGCGGCTGCCGGTGCGCCCACCGGATGGGTTTCGAGGTCTGCCAGTGTGGTCTCCCCATGACGGCCACTCGCGGCGACCCGCCGGAGATCGATCCCGAGTTCACGGGCCCGGCGCCGGACCTTGGGGAGGGCCTTGACGGTCCGCTTTTCGGCTGGCCGTTTGCGGATGATGGCTTCTTCAGCCACCACCGACTCGGCAGCTGGCATGTGTCCAACGACGCTCCCTGGGTCTTCCCGAGGCGGGGCGGAGACCTCCTTTGTGGTCGGGTGGACGGCATTCACTGGCGAGGGACAATCGTCACCGGAACTCTCAAAATCGACGAGCGGCGCGTGTGTGGGGATGATGTCGCCCGATTTGCCATGTAGTGCGCTGATGCGTCCGCTCCACGGGGCCGGCACGTCCACGACGGCCTTGGCGGTCTCCATGGCGACCAATGGCTGGTCGGTCGTGACTGTGTCACCAACCTGGACGTGCCACTCGACGATTTCCGCTTCGGTGAGCCCTTCGCCCAGATCCGGGAGATGAAAAGTCTTCATGGTTCGAGTACCTGGAGGGCGGCCCGGCGGATCCGGTCGACCGAGGGCATGAAATCGTGTTCGAGCTTGAAAAAGGGAGTGACCACATCGTAACCCGTGACCCGCATGATCGGTGCCTCGAGCTCATACAGGGCCCTCTCGGCAACTTCAGCAGCGACCTCCGCACCGAGTCCCGCAGTGCGTGGGGCCTCATGCACAATGACGAGCCTCCCGGTCCGGCCCACGGACTCGAGGATGGTCTCATAGTCGATCGGGCTCAGGGTCCCGAGGTCGATGACCTCGGCGGAGACCCGCTCGGTTTCGGCGAGCAAACGGGCGGCCTCGAGGGTTTCGTGGAGCATGGCCCCCCAACTGACGAAGGTCAGATCGTGACCCTCGCGCAGGACGAAACAGGTGTCGAGCGGCAGCGGTTGCCCGTTATCCTCAACTTCCTGCTTGTTGAGCCGGTAGAGGCGGGTCGGTTCAAAGAAAACGACCGGATCCGGATCCTGGATGGCTGCGAGCAGGAGACCGTAGGCACGAGTCGGAGAGGAGGGCATGACCACCCGGATCCCTGGCATGTGGGCAAAGAGGGATTCGTTGCTTTCGGAATGGTGCTCGGGGGCATGGATGCCGGCACCACTCGGTGCCCGGAGGACCATCGGAACCGATAGCCGGCCGCGTGTCCGGGTCCGCAGACGCCCGGCATGGTTGATCATCTGGTCGATGGTGGGATAAATGAAACCCGAGAACTGAATTTCCGCAACCGGCCGCATCCCCATTGCCGCCATCCCGATCGCTAGGCCGGCGATCATCGATTCCGCAAGCGGGGTGTCGAGGACGCGGTTGGGACCGAAGCGTTCCTGGAGCCCCACGGTGGCGCGGAACACGCCTCCATTCATCCCGATATCCTCTCCCAAGAGGACCACCTGGGGGTCGTCAGCCAGCGCTCTCGCGAGTGCCAGATTCACCGCTTCCACAAGCGCGACCTTAGCCATGGTGGGATCCCTCCTCGGCGAGGGCCTGTGCACGTTCCTGCTGGAGCGATTCGGGGAGTTCGGCGAAGGTATAGTCAAACATGTCGGAGCGGGGAGGCTTGCCCAGGGCTTGGTAGGCATGGACAGCCGCATCGACCTGGCGTTGGCAGTCTTGGATCAGGGCCTGCTCTTCCTCGTCGCTCCACAATTTGCGGGCCGTGAGCAGGCGCTTCAGTCGTCCGATGGGCTCTTTCTTCTGCGCGTCTTCCACTTCAGCGGCAGACCGATAGCGTCGGGCATCGTCCGCCGTCGTGTGATCGGACAGCCGGTAGGTCAAGGCCTCGATCACACTGGCTCCGCCACCGGTGCGGGCCCGTCCCACGGCCTCGGTGACTGCTTCGTAGACCGCGAGCACGTCATTGCCATCGACCTGGATTCCGGGCAGGCCTGCGGCGATGGCCTTCTGGGCCAGGGTCTCGCAGGCGGTTTGTGCCTTCAGGGGAACCGAAATCGCCCATTGATTATTGGCGATCACGAAGACCACGGGTAACCCGAAGGCACCGGCCGCATTGAGTGCTTCGTAGAAATCGCCCTGGGATGTGCCCCCATCCCCGATGACGGTGACCGCCACGCGCTTTTCAGACCGCAACTTGAAAGCGAGTGCTGCACCGGCTGCGTGAAGCGTCTGCGTGGCGATCGGGACTGCCCATGGGAAATCAAGCGGCTGATCCCGGAATGCGGTTCCCCGCTCATCTCCTCCCCAGAACGCCAGGATCTCCTCCATATGGACCCCCCGCCAGAGTTGGGTTCCGTATTCCCGATACATGGGAAAAAAAACGTCCTCCGGCATCATCGCAGCCCCGATGGCGACGTGGGTGGCCTCATGACCGAGGCAGGATGCATAGGTCCCCAGTTGCCCCGTGCGCTGGAGGGCGATCGCCTTGCTGTCAAAGGTCCGGACCAGGACCATCATGCGATAGAGGCGCTTGAGGAGGTCGGAGTCGGAGACGATCGCGGGTGGGGTGCCCACCAGCCGCCCCTCCGGGTTGAGATACGAGCGGGACTTGATTTCAAACCGGGCTGCGGTCGTTGTGGACAAAGCCTCTCTCCGGCAGGCGGACGCCGCACATTATAGAACGGTGTGGACACGGCGGTCGCAGCCGGCCGGATTGTGCAATTTCCAGTAGTGGGCGAGCCCCTGCACTTGGATCTCGCCGAGTCCTCCAGTCTGCTGGGCGAGGCTGTGATCCGAGGTGTCTTCGAAGAGAGCACCGGCATGGAACCGGCATCGGCTTGTCAGCAGGCTGGGGGCACGTGCCGGACACAATCCGGACAAAAGCCAGGCTCATCCGGTCCCCCGCTGCGGTTCGCCCGCGGGTTTGCGGTAGCATGAGCGGGGGGTGACAATCCATGACCAAACCGATTTCTGGCCGAACTCTCCCGTGTCCGGTTCAGCCCGCTCGAAGCTATCCGGAATATCTTGCACTCGATCGCTTGCTGGCTCTCCAGGTACCGCATTCCACGAGCGTGGAGAGCGACGAACTCCTCTTCATCTTGGTCCATCAGGTCTCGGAACTCTGGTTCAAGCTCGTCCTCCATGAACTGGACCAGGCCATTGCTGATCTTGACCACGACCGGCTCCTGGCCGCTTGCAAGCGATTGTCCCGCTGCGAGATTGTCTTCGGGCAGCTGTCCGGGATCTGGCAGGTGCTCGAGACCATGACCCCGAGCGATTACCGACTCTTCCGCAGCGGGCTGGGTCAGGCATCCGGCTCTCAGTCTTTCCAGTTCAGGGCCATCGAGTACGCATTGGGTTACCGCGAGCCCGCCTCGCCGGCGTGGCAGGCCGCACCGGGCGCAGGCCAAGACCTCCTCGCCCGCTGGCACACACGGCCGAGCGTGTACGACCGGTTCATCGCAGCCCTGGCCCGGGCGGGTTATCCGATCCCAGCTGGTGAACCCGAGCGGACGGCCACGGGAGTGGACTCTCGCATCCGGGAGGTTCTGGACGGGGTGTACCGCAATCCGGAACAACACTGGGAGGTCTACGAGACCGCGGAAAAGCTCATGGATCTGGAGGAAGCCATCCAGTTGTGGCGCTTTCGACATGTCCGAGCGGTCGAACGCACGATCGGGGATTTGCCGGGGACCGGTGGCACGAGCGGGGTCGGATTTCTGGAGACGACGCTGCGTCGGAGATTTTTCCCTGAAATCCTTGCAGTTAGATCGACTCTCTATGAGGACGGCAATGGTCAGTGAGGCCCGGCCGCTATAATGGGGCCAAGACCCGATGGCGAGATCCCCATGACCCAAAAACATGATAATCCGCTCGGAACGGACGGCTTCGAATTCGTCGAGTTCACGGCTGCCGATCCGGCGCCTTTGCGAGCCCTTTTTGAGGCGCTGGGATTTGTCCCCACCGCCCGTCACCGCCGCCTCAGGATCACCCGTTACCAGCAGGGCGATGCCAACCTGCTCTTGAACGAGGAACCGTCCGGCTTTGCCGCTGGTTTTGCGCAAGCGCACGGTCCATCCGCCTGCGGGTTCGCCATCCGCGTCCGTGACGCCCGGCAGGCCGCCGCCCGGGCTGTGGCCATGGGGGGGCGACCGGTTCCTCCGTCCCGGGACTACGCCCTGGATACGCCGGTCATCGAGGGTGTGGGGGGGTCCCTTCTGTATCTGGTCGAGCGTTATGGCGAAGACCGCGCCTACGAGGCGGACTATGAATCACTCACTGTTCCGCCAGACCGGGTCCGGGGTCGGGGGATCCTCGCGATCGACCATCTCACCCACAACGTGGAACGGGGACAGATGGACGTCTGGGCCTCCTTCTACGAGCGGATCTTCAATTTCCATGAAGTGCATTATTTCGACATCAGGGGCGTGAAAACCGGGCTTCTCTCCCGGGCCATGACCAGTCCGGACGGCCGGGTCCGGATTCCCATCAACGAGTCTGCCGACGACAAGTCCCAGATTGCCGAGTTTCTCAGGGACTACCGGGGGCCGGGAATCCAGCACATCGCGCTTGGAACGGCGGACATCTACCGGACGGTCGAGTCGTTGCGCCAGGCCGGCATCCGTTTCCTGGCCACGCCGGCAACCTACTACGAGATGGTCCCGGAACGGATTCCCCAGCATGGCCAGGATCTCAAACGCCTGGAGCGGGACCAGTTGTTGATCGATGCCGACCCCGAGGACCGCGGCAAGCTCCTTCTCCAGATTTTCACGGAGCCCGTCATCGGCCCCATCTTCTTCGAAATCATTGAGCGCAAGGGCAACGAGGGTTTCGGGGAAGGCAATTTCCGTGCCCTGTTCCTGGCCATGGAACGTGATCAGGAACGACGGGGCCGGCTGTAACTTCCAAGGAGACTCCATGACTCAATCAAACGCACCCACCTGGATGGAAGGGGAAACGTCCCGACAGGCCCATACGGATCTGCCGGACGGCAGCTACGAGCGCGAACTCGGCCGTGAGGGTTTTTACGGGCCGGTCAGCCTCATGTACCACCGGCACCCGCCCACCGGGTGGAGCGGTTTCGAGGGGCCGTTGCGCCCACGTGCGTTCGACGGTACCCGGGTCAACCACGCACCCCCCTCCCCAATGGAAGCGGCCGTGCTGTTCGGCAACCCGGCGCTCCGCTTCCGCTTTTGGAAGTCGGACCGGTCCATGGACCATCTGGTGCGCAACAGCGATGGGGACGAGCTTCTTTTCGTGCATGAAGGAACGCTGGAATGGTTCTGTGACTATGGGCATTTGACACTGGTTGCGGGAGACTATGTCGTGGTTCCGCGGGGCACGCTCTGGCGGTTTGAGACCGCGGGGCCGGTCATCCTTCTTCTGATCGAGGCCACCAACCAGGCGTTGGGGCTGCCGGATCGAGGACTCCTGGGGCCCACTGCGCTCTACGACCCGGCCGTGCTGGACCATCCCCGCATGGATGAAGCCTTTCGCCGGCAGCAGACCGAAGATCCCTGGACGGTCGTTGTGAAAAAACGCCACCAGTTGTCCCGGATCCACTATCCTTTCAATCCTCTGGATGCACTCGGCTGGCATGGAACCAATGCGCCGATCCGTCTCAATTGGCGGGAGATCCGCCCGGTCATGAGCCATCGCTACCACGTTCCGCCCTCCGCACATACCACGTTCGTGTCCGAACGCTTCGTGATCTGCACTTTCGTGCCTCGTCCCTTCGAGACGGATCCCAAAGCCATCAAGGTTCCTTTCTTCCACAGCAATGAGGACTACGACGAGATCATCTTCTACCATGCCGGGGAATTTTTCTCGCGGGACAACATCCATCCCGGCATGATGACCCTGCACCCCTCGGGCGTGACTCACGGCCCCCATCCCAAGGCGCTCAAGAACATCTTCGAGCCCAAGGCGGCGGGAACCAATGAGGTGGCCGTCAATGTGGATGCGCGGGATCCCCTGGAAGTGGGAGAAGCAGCCCAGTCCATTGAGTGGCGGGAGTATGCCGATTCGTGGAAGAAACCCTGAACCGATGGAGCGCCTTGGCATTTCCAGAGGGAATCCGGTTTGAAACTGGCGAGCGTGGCAGGGGAGGGACGCGATGGTTCGCTCATCGTCGTTTCGACCGACCTGACCCGGATCCGCCGAGTCCCGGAAATCGCCCGGTCGCTTCGAGAGGCACTCGAACAGTGGGAACGGGTTGAACCGGATTTGCGCCGTGTGGCGGATGCACTCGAACGGGACCCGGAGGGAGGCGAGCCTTTTCCCGGCACGGCGGTCTGCGCCTGTCTGCCTCGCGCCTTCCAGTTTGTTGATGGTAGCGCCTATCTGGCTCATGTCGAGCGGGTGCGTCGGGCCCGTGGTGCGGAGATGCCTCCCAGTTTCCAGGTCGATCCCCTGATGTACCAGGCGGTCAGTGACCGCTTCCTGGGACCCCGGGAACCGATTGCGGTGGCTGATGAGTCGTACGGCATCGACCTTGAGGCCGAAGTGGGTGTGATGGTGGATGATGTCCCCATGGGAGTCTCGCCATCGGTCGCACGGTCGCAGATTCGGCTGATCACCCTCATCAACGATGTTTCCCTGCGCAATCTCATTCCCGCTGAACTGGCCAAGGGTTTCGGTTTCCTCCAGGGGAAACCCCTCTCCTCGCTGGCGGCGGTGGCGGTGACGCCGGACGAGTTCGGCTCCGACTGGTCCGATGCCCGTGTCCATCGTCCGCTTTGTTCCTCGATCAATGGCATCCGGCTCGGAGATCCGGATGCGGGAGTGGATATGCAGTTCGGTTTTGACGAACTGATTGCGCATGCCGCCCGGACACGACCCCTCGGAGCGGGGACACTCGTGGGTTCGGGAACCGTGGCGAACCGGGACCTGGCCCGGGGTTGCTCCTGTCTTGCGGAGCGACGGGTGCTCGAAATCCTGTCCGGGGGGGAGCCGCAGACGCCCTTTCTCCGTTTCGGGGACCGGATCCGGATCGAGATGCATGACCGCGACGGTCGGTCGGTTTTCGGTGCCATCGAGCAGAACATTGTCCGCGCCTGAGTCCGGCATGGAACTCTACGGCTACTTCCGGAGTTCGGCTGCCTGGCGGGTCCGGATCGGACTCCGTTACAAAGCAATTCCAGCCATCCATCATGGTGTCCATCTCCTTCGCGAGGGTGGCGAACAGCACGCTCCGGCTTACCGTGCCCTCAACCCGCTTGGACTTGTGCCGACCCTGGTGGATGGAAAACAGGTGCTGACCCAGTCGATGGCGATTCTCGAATACCTCGAAGAAAGCCACCCTGCTCCCCCACTCCTGCCCCGGGACCCGGTTGCCCGGGCGCAGGTCCGGAGCTGGGCCCAGGCCATCGCCTGTGATATCCATCCACTCAACAACCTCCGGGTCCTCCAGTATCTGGAGCGGGAAATGCACCAGCTCGAGCCTGCCCGGCATGCCTGGTACCGTCACTGGGTCATCCTCGGGCTGGAAGCCCTCGAGCTCGAGATTTCCCGAATCCGCCCGGACGATCGTTTTTGCTGGGGGGAGACGCCGACTTTGGCCGATGTGTGTCTCGTGCCCCAGCTCTACAATGCGCGGCGGTACGAAATCGAGCTGGCCCCCTACCCCCGGCTGTGTCGCGCGGAACGAGCCTGTTATGAACTCGAGGCGTTTTCCCTGACCCACCCCGACCATCAACCCGACGCTCCTCCGTGACCCCGATGGTTCCCCTCTGGTCATTCGGCGGGTTTTGGCTCGGACTGTCATTGGTCGGGGTGGTCTCTGCCCTCTATTGGGGTTGGTCACGCTGGCTTTGGGGATCGGGTTTGACGCTTCTCCTGTTCGGGGCCACGATCTTTTGGCAGACCGCCTGGTTCAACCTGTTGCTGGCCTGGATTTTGGTCCTCTCGTTCCTGTTGGCGGTCAACCTGCCGGAACTCCGGAGGTGGATCGTGATGGACCGCCTCTATCACCGATACCGCCAGCACCTCCTTCCGTCCAACCCCGAGCCCAGGCTCCCCATCGAACCCACGATTGGCTGGTTTGCCGATTTTTCGACCGACCAGCTGCGGCTGGCACGAGCCCCCTCCCGGACCTCGGTGCCGGCCCCGAACGAGGAAGAGCGGGCCTGGCTCGAATCCTTCCCCGAGAAGCTCGAGGCCTGCCTTCAGTCGTTGCCGGCGCGGGACCTCGCTCCCCGGAGTGGGGGCTGGGCCAGTGCCTTTGCCGATCTCGGTTTATGGCGGTTGGTGCTTGCTCCAGAGGCGCGGAGTCCTGCGGTTTCGATGGCCGGCAAGATGCGCGTTCTGGCTCAGCTTGCAGCGCGGGAGCCCGCCTGGGCGCTTTTGGCCGCACGAACGGTCTTTTCCGGCAGTTATGAGTTGCTGGCCTTGCTGGCCGGACAGTCTTCCGTGCCGCCGGCCCTGGACCGGCTGGCCTCGGGACAGAGCGTGGCGGCGCTCGTGGACTGGACACCGTCCGAGCATGCCCTGAGACCCGGAGGAGGGGTGGTGGAGCGGGAACGCTTCGGGGAACGGGACAACGTGCTGGGAGTCCGGCTGGAAGGCGAACAATGGGGAACCTGGATGGCGGAGGGCATCGATCTTGTGCTTTTGGCCTTCCGCCTGTCCGACCCGCAGCACCTGTTGGATGACCGGGGGGATCGACCGCGGGTGGCGATCGCGCTTCTCGAGCGTGAAAATCCGTGTCTGGATTGGCATCTCATGGCGCGTCGCGGGGGGCTCGAGGCCTACCGGCTTCGGATGACCCCAACCTTCCTGCCCTGGGACCAGATCCTTGTGGTTCAGGGGGCGGCAATGAACCGTGACCCGCTGGAATCCTTCCGTCGCTTTTTCCGGGATCGGATGGAACTCAACCGACGGGCCATGACGCTGGGTGTGGCCCAAGCCTTTCTCGATGAGGCCAGTCGCTGGACGACCTTTCTTGAGGCCGGATCCCAATCGGTGACTCCGCCTCGTCCAGACGACCTGGCGGCGGGAGTGGAGACGGTCTGGGCAGTCGATCAGCGTGTCCGCACAGAACTCCTGTATTGGCAGGAACCGTTCGGTCGACCGGTGGAGCTGTCCGTTTTTGATCCGGATGACGTGCCTGACCTGCTTTCCCACCTGTTGCGGGGACATGCCGCGACCCTGGGTGCGCCGGGTCTGGCCGGACCGTTCGGTCGCCTGACCGAGGAGCGTGCCCGGCTCCTCCTCTGGATTGAGGCCGGTCTCTTTTCCGGAACCGGACAGCGGGATGAGCGGAACCCGGACGGATTGCTTGCTGCCCTGCACAGCCTGGCCGGCCTGGAGCGGCAGGCGCTCCAAAAGACACTCGCCAAGGCGGGAGAGGAACAGTTCGACCGATTGATGACTGCACATGTCGGGCGGTTGCTCCATCATGCCACCCGGGCTCTGGTCCGGACCTTGCTCCCACTGGTCCTGCCCTTGAGAACGGGTCAGCGAGACCGGACCGGGCTGCAGGCGGCACGCCGCATGGCTCGTGCCTCTTCAGCCTTCTCCTTTCTCCTGGATGCCTACTTCCTGACTGGGGAGGGTTTGATGGGTGTGACCCCGAAGGGAAAGATGATCGAGGCGGCCTGCCAGGCATTGTCGGAAGGGTTTTCCGCGAGTCTTTCCTTGGAGAACTGGCGGCAGCGACCGGCGGATGACCCGCTCCGGACCGTTGAAGCCACAAGGCTCGATGGATGCATGGGAAGGATGGAGGAGGCGATCGATCGGTTCCGTGCCGAGTTTCCGCCCGGCCGTCTTAGAAGCGGAGCTCATCTGATCCTCTTCAGGAGATTGCGCCGCCGCTCGAGCCCACGGGCCAGCCGGATGGCGCTTGCTGACCTGGTGCGTTTTCCCGGAGCTGGCCGGAATGCCCTGCTGTATCTCCGACCCCGAACCGAGGATGCCCCACTGGGGTCCGGAAAGGGGCTTTTCGAAAGCCTGGCCACGGTGGTGCCCATGGTTTCGAGGCTCCGGGGCGCGGTCGAGCAGGGATTGGTTGGAGGGGCGACGCCCCAGGAAATTCTCTCTCAGGCCGTGGCCCGCGGACTCATCAGCGAGTCGGAAAGCGGGGAGATCCAAGCAGCGTGGACGGGGCTCCGGTCTTGGCTTGAGACCGGGACCACGATTGTTGGGACATGAACGGACACCCTGGGCTCTGAATTTTTTGATTGGAAAAACCGGATTGGTCCACTGGGCGGGACCCTGCAAGCACCTGGCGGGGCCGATCTGGGCGCTGGGCCAAGTCGCCGGATCCGCTTACTCGATGCCGAGTTTCTTGAGCCGGTAGCGGAACTGCCGGAAACTGATGCCCAAATGGTGCGCTGCCGCGGTCTTGTTGCCCCGGCTTTCGCGCAGGGCCTGGAGGATGCGTTCTTTCTCGATCTCTTCCAGATACGCAGGCAGGGTGCGCAGGTCTGCTCGTTCGAGCAGCGGGGTCCGCTCGGTTTTCCGCAGACGGATATCGTCGCCGTGGATTACTTCACCTTCACAGAGGGTGAGTGCCCGTTCCAGGATATTTTCTAGTTCGCGGATATTGCCCGGATAGTCATAGGACTGGAGTCGTGACAGGGCGTCCGGCGCCAGGGTGACGGGTCGGTCCAGGGCCAGACGGGCAACCAATGCAGGGGCAATTTGCGCGATGTCGTCCAGCCGATCCCTCAACGGGGGAACGAACATCTCGATCACGACCAGCCGGTAGTACAAATCCTCCCGGAAACGGCCCTGGGCCACGGCTTCCTGCAGGTTGCGGTGCGAGGCGGAGATGATCCGGACATCCACCGGGATCTCCTGCGACATTCCCAGGGGACGGATGGTTTTTTCCTGCATGAAACGGAGGATCTTGACCTGCATGGTCAGGGGAAGCTCGGCAACCTCGTCCAGGAACAGGCTGCCTCCCTCGGCACTCCGGATGAGCCCCAGTTGATCGGAAACAGCTCCCGTGAAGGCCCCCCGTTTATACCCGAACAACTCGCTTTCGAGCAATTCACCCGGTATGGCACCGCAGTTGATCGGAACGAAAGGCCGGTCATGACGGGGCCCGTTGGCATGAATGAGCCGGCTCACGAGCTCCTTGCCCGTACCGGTTTCCCCATGAATGTGGATGGGCGCCTGGCTGCGGGCCACCCGGAGGATCATCGAGCGGAGGTCCTGGATGGTCGGGTGCTCCCCGATCAGGAGATTGCCGGAGAGGGGTTGTCCGCGAGCCACGCGGATGGCACTGGTCACCAGTTGCCGGAGCACGGTGAGATCGACCGGCTTGGTCAAAAAGTCGAAAGCACCGAGTTTGAGGGCGCGGACCGCGATTTCGATGCTGGCATGAGCCGTGAGAACAGCCACGGTGGTGTCGGGCGTGTTCTGGGTGATCCATTCCACGAGATCCAACCCATCTCCATCCGGCAGTTTGAGGTCCAGGAGACAGAATGCGTACTTTCCTTCGCGCAGTTCCCGTCGCGCCTGTTCCAGGGTTCCCGCGCTCATGCTCACGATCCCCATCCGCTTGAGGGTGAGACCAATCAGTTCGACCAGGTCGGGTTCATCGTCAACAATGAGAATCCGCGGGGGGGTTGCGGGATCAGGCGGGTTCATGAGGGGGCTGCCATTGGCTGGGGGTTGGGGAAAAGAATGTAAAACTCGCTCCCGCCGCTTTTCCGCCTGCGGTAATGCAGGCTCAGCCCATTCAGCGTGCAGAGTTCGCGTGCGATAAACAGTCCGAGCCCGGTCCCTTGGGGGGATGTGCTGTAGAACGGATCATAAATCCGTTCGAGCAGGTTTTCCGGGATTCCCGGCCCCCGGTCCAGGACACCCAGGCGTACCTGTCCTTTCCGGTGTTGCCGATCCAAACGGAAGAGGACCAGGGCCTGTCCCGCTCGGCTTGGAGAGGCTCCGTGGGTCAGGGCGTTCTCGGCCAGGTTCCAGACAATCTGGTGGAGCAGGTCCGGGCTCACCTGTGCTTCCAGGTGTTTTTCGAACTCGACCGAACGGATTTGGCTGGAGGGCAGGGTCATGCCGTGACGGCTGGCAAATTCCTCCATGAAGCCCCTGAGCCAGGCGCCCAGTTCCAGGGGTTGTACCGGGCGGGTGGTGGGTCGCGAGAGGGTCAAGATGTTGCCGATCACGCGGTTGAGTCGGTCGACCTGGTCCAGGGTAATCTGGTTGAGACGCCGGTCCTCGGGATCGAGATGCTGGGACTCATGGAGCAACTGGGCAGCGTGGCGGATTGCGGCCAGGGGGTTTCGGATCTCATGGGCAATGGCGGCCGTGAGCCGGCCCATGGCCTGTAGCTTGAGTTCATGCATTTTGGCCTCGAGTTGGCTCAGGTCCTCGAGGGTCAGGATGGCCCCCTGTTGACCAATCGGTCGCAGGTCGGGCAAGACCGACCGGCCGACTGGCGTGACGACAGGGGTGGATATCCGGGGCCGGTCACCCCTCTGGCCCTTTAGAAAGCGAAGGAGGTTTCGGGCGTGGGGGTTGGGATCGATGCCGGGGGCACTGAGCAATTGGGCGGCGGCCGCATTGAAGAACCGGACCCGGTCCTCGCGGTCGAAGATCACGACCCCGGTCGGCATGCGCTGGACCAGATAGGCATTGAGTTCGGACAGGTTGTCCAGGTCCAGTTTTTGGCGGGCGAGGATGGTTTCGGTGATCCGGACCCGGTTCGCCAGTGAATAGAGGATCAGCGTGATCAGAAAGAACAGGATGGAAAGCAGGGCGGCATGAAGCAGGGGGTTGGTTCCTTGGTTCGCGAGCCACTTCTCAAAGCTCCGCGCGAGGACGAAAACACTGGCCAGCGAGGCCAGTGCAAGGCTTCCTTCGAGATTCAGGATCGATGCGGCCACCCCCAGCGGGATCATGAAGAGGTTGCTGGTCGGGAGCCATTGTGTGGCCAGATGGCTTTGTGCCAGTGCGGCAATGAAAGCCAGGTCCGTAACCGGTCCCAGGAGGGGTTCCCACCGTCGCATGCGGTCGGGCAGGCCGAGCGTCAGGCCCAGGAGCAGCAGGCTCAAGAGGAGGTATCCGCCCGCCATCCATTGCAACCGCTGGGCTGCGGTCCCGGACAGGGGAAACCAGCTGGAGCGCGCGAGGGTGGCGAGAAGGATGAGGAGCCCCATCATGAACCGGTAGGCGGTGAGGATCCACAGCAGGCGGCGGGTTCGCTGCGGGTCGGAGTGCCCGCTCCGTTCCGTTTGGAGCGGGGGTGGGGGCAGTGCTTCCCCGGGGATTGTGGCGAGGAGCGGGGGTGGGGAGTCAGCCATTCCGTCAGGCCGGATCGGGTCGTCGGTGGGGAGATCATACACATTCCCGACCGAAGGGCGCTGGGGGTCCCGAATCCGGCAATCGGATCGCAAATCAGCGAAAATAGAGAGGTCCCCGGTTTTCCAAAGAGTGGGTTTCATGAACCTCCATGAGTACCAGGCCAAAGAAATTTTTTCCCGTTTCGGAATCCCGGTCCCCACCGGTTCCGTGGCCCGGTCCCCGGTGGAAGCCGTCGCGGCAGCCGAACGGCTGGGCGGCCCGGTTTGGGTTGTCAAGGCCCAGATCCATGCCGGGGGTCGCGGCAAAGCAGGAGGGGTCGCGGTCTGCCACTCACCCGCCGCGGTGGGTGAGGTGGCCGGCAAGCTCATCGGGCAGCGCCTCAAGACCCATCAGACGGGACCCGAAGGGTTGCCGGTCCATGCGGTCTGGGTCGAGGAGGCTTCGGAGATCGAGCGGGAGCTGTATCTCAGCTTGGTCGTCGACCGTGCACGGGAATGCCTGAGTTTCATTGCCTCCTCCGAGGGCGGAATGGAAATCGAGGCAGTGGCCGCGACCGATCCGGAAAAAATCGCGACGGTTCCACTGCCTCCCGATCCGGGAGTCCCGGCCTATGTGACCCGGATTCTCGGAGGGGTCTTCCGAATGACGCCTCCGCAACTGGAGGCGCTTTCGTCCCTCCTGTCCGGACTGGAGCGGTGCATGCGGGAGTCGGATGCGTCTCTCATCGAGATCAACCCCCTGATCGTGACCCGTGGAGGAGCACTGTGTGCCCTGGACGCCAAGGTCAACCTGGATGACAACGCGCTCGGTCGTCATGCGGAACTCGCTGCCCTGGATGATCCCAGCCAGCGGGACCCGGCGGAGAACGAAGCGGCCCGGGCCGGCCTCAACTATGTGGCATTGGAGGGTGACATTGCGTGCATGGTGAATGGCGCGGGACTGGCCATGGCAACCATGGACCTGATCCAGCTCAAGGGCGGTCAACCCGCCAACTTCCTGGACGTGGGAGGGGATGCGACCGCGGCCCGGGTCACCGAGGCATTCCGGATTTTCCGGGCCAATCCCCGGGTTCGATCGATTTTCGTCAATATTTTCGGGGGGATCGTGCGTTGTGACCTGATTGCGGAGGGGATCATTGCGGCCTTCAAGGAAGTGGCCCCGGGTGTCCCCGTGATCGTCCAGCTGGAGGGGACCCGGGCGGAGGAAGGACGTCGGATGTTTGCCGAGAGCCGATTGCCGATCGAGACGGCATCCGGTTTGGCCCGCGCAGCCGAGAGAGCGGTCCGTGCCGCCGGGGGTGCGGCATGAGCGTGCTCGTCGATCGGGAAACGCGCGTGATCTGCCAGGGTTTCACCGGCCGCCAGGGAACTTTCCATTGTGAACAGGCCATCCAGTACGGAACCTGTCTCGTCGGTGGGGTGACACCGGGACGAGGCGGGACCCGTCATCTGGATCGGCCCGTGTTCGACACGGTCCGCGAGGCTGTCAAAGAGACCGGGGCCCATGCCAGTCTCATTTTTGTGCCTGCGGCGGGTGCGGCAGACGCCATTCTCGAGGCCGCAGATGCTGGAATCCGGCTCATTGTCTGCATCACGGAGCACATTCCCGTGCTGGACATGGTGCGGGTCAAGACCGCGCTCCGGAGCCGGCCGGAAACCCGTCTCATCGGCCCGAACTGCCCGGGCATCATTACCCCGGATGGGTGCAAGATGGGCATCATGCCGGGGTCGATCCATCGCCGGGGGAGGATCGGCATTGTCTCCCGCTCCGGGACCCTGACTTATGTCGCCGTCCACCAGACCACGGAAATCGGCCTGGGGCAGTCGACCTGCATCGGGATCGGTGGGGATCCCATCCACGGAATCGGGTTCATTGATTGTCTGGCCCTGTTCGAAGCGGATCCCGAGACCGAGGGAATCGTCCTCGTGGGCGAGATCGGGGGCAACGACGAGGAAAAAGCGGCGGCCTATGTCCGCGATCACGTCACGAAGCCGGTGGTTGCCTACGTCGCGGGCGTCACGGCCCCGCCCGGAAAGCGTATGGGACACGCGGGCGCCATCATTTCGGGGGGGACTGGAACCGCTGCCGAAAAGTACCGGGCCTTCGAAGAGGCTTTTGTCTCGGTGGTCCATTCCCCGTCCGAAATCGGACAGGCGATGAGTGACCGGCTGAAGCGGCGTTAGGTTGCTCCGACGTTTGGAAGGACCATGCGTGATGCACCGGTGGGGACAATCGTCCTGGCCCAGATCAATCCCTGCGTGGGGGATATTGCGGGGAATGCCCAATCCATCCTGGATGCGGCACAGGGAGCCCAGGAGAAGCACCAAGCCTGGCTTACGGTCTTTCCGGAACTGGTGCTGTGCGGGTATCCACCGCGCGACCTTTTGTTCCAGCCGGATTTCCGCCGCGAGGCCGAGGCGGGTCTCTCCCGTCTCGCGGCAGCCTGGCCGGGACCGCCGATCGTGGTGGGCCATCCGCATTATGACGGATCCCGGATCTACAATGCCGCATCGGTCATCACCGGAGGCCGGGTGGTTGCTCGTGCGTTCAAGCAGTGTCTACCCAACTACGGGGTTTTTGACGAGAAGCGCTACTTTGTGGCGGGAACGGAAACGGTGGTCTGGGATCATGCCGGGGTGCGGATCGCGTTATTGATTTGCGAGGACCTCTGGGCACCGGAACCGGCGGCAGGGGGGCGGAGGCAGGGAGCGAATCTTCTGGTCGGACTCAGTGCCTCTCCCTTCTGCATCGGAAAAGCGGCGGAACGAGAAGGTGTGTTCGCCTCACGGGTCCAGGAAACCGGGATCCCGCTTGTCTGCACCAATCTCGTTGGCGGGCAGGACGAACTCGTGTTCGACGGGGCCTCGCTCGCCTTGAACCCGGACTCCGGCATCGTCTCCCGGGGCCCAGCCTTCACCTCTGCACTGTGGCCGGTCGGAATCCGGAAACAGGCGGATGCCCTCCGTCTGGAAGCACCCGATCCGGTGCCGCCTCCGGGGGTGGCCGATTCGGTCTATCCGGCACTCCGGATGGCGGTGGCCGACTATGTCGGAAAGAACGGGTTTTCGGGTGTGCTCATCGGGCTCTCCGGTGGAATCGATTCGTCGCTAACCCTGGCCATCGCCGTGGATGCGTTGGGAGGAGAGGCCGTGACGGGCGTTCTCATGCCTTCTCGCTATACGTCGGGACTTTCTCGTACAGCGGCACTCGAAGAGTCGAAAAGCCTGGGTATCCGCACCCTCGAGTTGCCCATTGAACCGGTCCTGGAAGCGTTCCGGCAAGTTCTGGAACCCTCTGGCATGCCGACCGGCCGTCCGACTGTCTTGGAAAACCTCCAGGCACGGATCCGTGGCGTTCTGCTCATGGCCCTGTCCAACGCGAGCGGACGAATCGTTCTCGCGACCGGCAACAAGAGTGAGATGGCCATGGGGTATACGACCCTCTACGGGGACATGGTGGGTGGGTTTGCTCCGCTGGCCGATGTTCCGAAAACCCTGGTTTTTGGTCTGGCCCGTTACCGCAACGGAATCTCGCCGGTAATCCCACGGGAGGTTCTGGAACGCGAGCCCACGGCCGAGTTGAGGGAAGGGCAAAAGGACCGGGATACCTTGCCGCCCTACGAGATTCTCGATCCGATCCTGGAGGCATGGATCGAGGCCGAGCGACCGTTCGCGGAAATTGCCGGTCGTCTGGACAGTCCGCCAACGGTCCGGAAAGTGCTGGGGCGTGTGGCTGCAAACGAGTACAAACGGCGGCAAGCCGCGTTGGCGGTCAAAATCACCTCCCGTGCCTTCGGGATCGAGCGTCGCTACCCGGTGACCTCGAGATTTGAGATCCCGGGGGATGCCGGCCGGGAGCGGCCGGAGGATCCGCCATCAGGAGCGTGAATGGTCCTTGCGCACGGTTTTGAGAAGGGCTTCCGCTTGAAGCGCCAGGGCCGGCTCGTCCAGATGCCGGTAGTCCCGGATCAGGATCTTGAGGGCATCGGGCGCCGATGGGGTCATCCCCAGTCTCCGGACGATTGCCGCTGCACGATTGGCGGAGGCGACGAAAGCGCCCTTGTCCAAGAGGAAGCGCGCAACAATGAGGTCATGTTCCGCGATCCGGTCGCGGATCCGGTTCATCTCGAAACGGCCGTAGAGCGAATAGGGCGAGCGGGGGAAGTGGATCAGGAGTTTCTTGTAGTCGTGGAAGCCGGTCCGCAGATTCCGGATGTTCCGTCTGGCGGGACTGACTCCAAACAGGCGGTCAACGAAGTTGAGGGGGATCTGGGATTCGGAGACGGCGACCATGAAGTAGGCGTAGGGGGCATCGGGGCTGCGGGGATGTTCCTGGATGAATCGACGGGCCGTGTTGGCTGCCTCATGGTTATGGCCGGCCATGAAGTGCGTATAGATGAGGTAGAGGGCGGCTTCCCGGGCATAGCGCTTGAACGGGTAGTCGGCCTTGAGACTGCGGAAATAGCCTTCGGCCACCTTGTAATTGGCGGCCTCCAGTGCATGACGTCCATGTTCGTAAAGCGAGAGGGCAGTGGGACGGGCATGGTGGTGGGGAGTGCCCGCACAACCCGCCAGGATCAGGGTGGCAAGGACCGGAAGGACGGCAACGCGGAAACGGCGGTGACTCATGGACGGTGAGGAGCCCGGATGCGGGGAGGTGGAAAGTATAGCGCGGAAGGAAGGTTTCCCGGGAATCCCGGCTCGAAGGGACCGGGTCCCCGTGTCCTGTGCCGGCCGTCGGCTGGATCAGGCACTGGCGGAACTGTATCCCGGATTTTCGCGCAGCCGTCTCGCAGAACTGGTTCGTGAGGGACGGGTCCGGCTGTCGGGCCGACCGGCTCTCCCCAGTCGTCGGGTGAAGGCCGACGAGAGCCTGGAAGTCGATTTCGGTGAACCTTGGTCCACCGTTCCGGCCGGACCGGAACCCCTGGGGTTGACTGTGGTCTGGGAGGATGCCGACCTCATTGTGGTCGACAAACCGGCAGGACTGGTGGTGCATCCGGGAGCCGGCCATCACGGCGGGACCCTCCTCAATGGGCTTCTCTACCGATATCCGGAGCTCGGCCGGATTCCGAGGGGGGGGCTTGTGCACCGCCTGGACAAGGACACCTCCGGTCTTCTCGTGATTGCCCGCAATGAGTCCGCGCACACCCGATTGACCCGGGCCATTGCCGCACGGGAAGTGCAGCGGATCTATTGGGCTTTGGTTTTGGGAGAACCGACGGCAGGGCAGAAGATCGAAGCTCCACTGGGGCGCGACCGGAACAACCGTCAGCGACGGGCGGTTGTCGCTTCCGGAAAATCCGCGGATACCACCTTCCGGATCCGGGAACGATTCACGGGAGCCTGCCTGATCGAGGCTTCACTGGGGACTGGACGCACTCACCAGATCCGGGTTCATCTTGCGCATGTCGGCTATCCCCTGGTTGGTGATCCCCTCTATGGAGGACGGTCACGCAGCACGCGGGGAATGTGTGCCGAAGTGCGAGAGGCGGTCCGCGCTTTTCCACGCCAGGCGCTGCATGCACGGTCGCTGGCGTTCCGTCACCCGCGCACACACGAACCCTGCAAGTGGGAGGCTCCACTCCCCCAGGACTTCGAGGATTTGCTCGGACGGATCCGGGCGGCGGAAGCCCGCATGCACCATGCCTAGGGTCTTCCCCGGTCTTCTTTTCGGAGGGGGTTGCGCGTCATGAGGGCGTACCCGGCGGATTGCCGGTGGCGACGTTCAGGGTCCCTCCTTTGCATGGAACCGGTCTGGCCGGTCCCCGCCAGGGTACGCGCCTTTGTGACCACGCGTCCGGGAGGCTACAGTGGGGGTCCCTACGCCTCGCTCAATCTGGCAACTCATGTGGGTGATGATCCGGATGTGGTCATCCGGAATCGGAGACACCTGGTTTCCACACTGGGTTTGCCTGCCGAGCCAGGCTGGCTCGCCCAGGTGCATGGAGCTCGCGTGATCGAGACCCGGGTGCGGGCGGGCACCACTGCGCCGGTGTGTGCAGATGCGGCCACAACCGCCATTCCGGGTGTGGTGCTCGCCGTGCTGACGGCAGATTGTCTGCCCGTTTTTTTCGCAGACCGGAACGGTTGCCGTGTGTCGGTGGCGCATGCGGGCTGGCGGGGGCTCGCACAGGGTGTTCTCGAGGCGACCCTGGAGGCGATGGGGTGCGATCCGTCGGAGCTCGTGGCCTGGATCGGTCCCGGCATTGAGGGCGACTGCTATGAGACCGGGCCGGGTGTGCGGGAGACGTTTCCGAGAGCGGAGGATCGGGCGTTTTTCCTGCCTTCGGATCGTCCGGAGCGCTTCCGGGTGGATCTTGCCGCCCTGGCCCGGGCGCGTCTGGAACAACGGGGCGTCCGCTGGATCGGCCATTGTCCGTTCGGGACCTTCCGGCATCCCGAACTTTTCTACTCTTACCGGCGCGAGGGCATGACGGGCCGGATGGCTTCCGTCATTTATCTTGCTTCTCCGGAACCGTGAGCAGAGGGGGGGAATCCTTGGACCCTCGGGACTCGGGTCTGAGCTGTCTCAGCAGTCGCGAAAGAACCCCGTAGCAGAGAGGAGCCAAGAGCAGGCTCACCAGGAGCCATCCGAGGAGACCCTCGAGGAGATAGGCCCACAACTGTTCCAGGGCGGGTATCCATCCGGCGTGGAAACGGGACAGGATCTCGGCGCCGGTGAGCGAAAGGGGGTGTCCGTTCACGAGCCAATGGCCCAGTTCCATGAAGGGCACGAGAAAGAGGATTTCGAGAGGATAGACCGCGTAGTTCGTGATCTGGATCAACGGCAGGTTGAGCCCGAGACCCAGGGCAAGCAGTGTGCAAAGGAGTGTGGTGGTCCCGATTGCCGGGTTGATCCCCAGAAAGACTCCAGACACCACGGTCAGGGCGATCCTCTCCGGGGTGAGCCCCTGCACCAGGAGTTCCCGGATTTTGTGGGTGGCTTGCCGGATCGGGTTTTTCATGGGCTTTGGGGCTTTCCCGCATCCAGTCCGGAAAGCAGGGGAACCGGTTTTCGGAAGGCGGTTTGGTACCCCGGGGGGGTGCAGTTCAAGCCGGCTGCCCCAGGAATGATTCGAGGCGGGCCCGGATTTCCTCCAGGATCTGGGGTCGGCGGATCGCAACAAAAACGGTGTCATCTCCGGCCAGGGAGCCGGCAATCCCCTCCAGCTTGAGCTGGTCGATTTTGAGTCCCAGGGCTTGGGCAAATCCCGGTGCCGTCCGGATCACCAGGAGATTGGGGGGGGAGAGCTCCACCTCGAAATAAAGGGGGTTGGTATTGCGCAGCGGTTCATAGTGGGCATAGCGGCCGTGGATCTTGCGGATGGAAAGGCGGGCCAGCCGGCGGGAGAGTGTGGGCTGGGTCAGGTCCACGCCGCGTTCCCGTAACCGGGACCGCATGGTTTCCTGGTCGGTGATTGTCTCTTCCATGACGAGCGCCAGCAGGATATCGTCCGGGTTTTCATTCGTCATGAATGAATTTTACATCAGATGAATACTCAAAGTAAAAAATACGAATAATAAAATCAAAATATGTTGACAAAAAACCATTTATTGAATATTATAAGCTTATTATCCATTTAATATGTGAATAAAATTATGCCTTCCGATTTATCCCCGCACCTTCTGGGACAAGGCCCGGTCTGGCCCATCGAGATCGTCCGGGGCCGCAATGACCGGGTTTGGGATCGTGAAGGTCGTGTGTTCTACGACTTTTACGGCGGACACGCCGTCGCCCTCACGGGCCATGCCCATACGCGTATACGGAGAGCCATCAACCGGGAGATGCGGAAACTCATTTTCTACTCAACCTCAACCCGCCTGAACGTTCGGGAACGGGCTGCGGCGACCCTGGCCGCGCACTTGCCCGACCGTCTCAGCCGGATGTTTTTCTGCAATTCCGGGGCCGAAGCCAATGAGAACGCACTCAAGATTGCACTCAGGCTGACGGGAAGGGAGCGTCTCATCGCTTTTCGCGGTTCCTTCCATGGCCGAACCGCCCTCACGCTCGCGGTCACCGATGATCCACGTCTCAATGGACCCTTTGCCCGTTATGCGCCCCGTGTCGACTGGCTGCCGTTCGCCGAACCCGCCACCTGGGAGGGCGTTGATTTCCACAAGGCTGCCGCCGTGATTCTGGAACCGATCCAGTCGATGGGTGGGGTCCGTGTCGCACCGGATGCCTGGCTCGGGGAACTCATCGCGCGTGCCCATGCGGCGGGCTGTCTCGTCATTTTTGACGAGATCCAGACCGGGCTTGGGAGAACCGGGACCTGGTTCTGCGCCAGCCGACCGGGGCTCGAGCCGGACATGGTGACTTTGGCCAAGGGATTGGCCTCTGGAATCCCCGTGGCGGCGACCATCGTCACCGCCGACATCGCCTCGGCATTGGAACCCCACGATCTCGGCAGCACCTTCGGAGGCGGGCCCGTGGCCATGGCTGCCTTGCTGGCGACATTCGAGGTCCTGGAACGGGAGGACTGCCTGCATTCGGTCCGGGAGATTAGCCAAAAAATGATGACCGCCATCAACCCACTCCCCGGATGTGCTGTGTTGGGACGAGGGTTCCTCTTGGGGATCAAGGGGCCGCGGACAGGTCGGTGGCTTTGTGACGAACTGTTCTCGCGCGGGTTTCTGGCCGGCCCGAGCCGGGATCCTCTTGTGACCAGACTGTTGCCACCGCTCACGCTCAGGCCCCGGTCCGCGGATCGCTTCCTCGATGCCCTTTCGGAAATCCTGGGAGAGGCCGGATGAGGCACCTGACCCGGCTTTCCGATCTCGGCCCTGGGGCCGTGGCTGCCTTGATTGAACGGGCCCGGACCATCAAGCGGAACAGCCCGCCTCCGCGCTTTGCGGGGAAGATCCTCATCCTGTTTTTCCTGGCTCCCTCGCTGCGAACCCGTGTTTCGTTCCAGGTGGCCATGCTGCGGGCGGGTGGGGCCGCGGTGGTGGTTGAGGCGGGAGGCGGAATCTGGCCGCTCGAGACCCGGCCGTCCGCGATCATGGACGGGGATCGGGTCGAACATCTCGAGGAGGCAATCGGGGTTTTGGGACGCTATGGAGACGCACTCGCAGTTCGTTCCTTCGCCACGCTGGAGTCGGATGCGACGGATCTCGAGGATCCACTGCTTTCGGCTTGCCGTGATCATTCGCCGATCCCGGTGATCTCGATGGAGTCGGCCGCCGAACACCCGGCACAGGGACTGGCTGATCTGATGACCGTGATTGAAACGCAGGGGTCGCCCCGGGGACTGCCGGTCATGCTGCGCTGGGCGCCGCATATCAAGCCCTTGCCCAAGGCGGTTCCCCATTCCTTTCTCTTGACGGCAGCCGCCTTGGGTTGCCGGGTGACCGTTGCCGCGCCGGAGGATTTTGAACTGCCGCCGCCGGTCGTGAACCAGGCCCGCGACTGGGCCCGGCGGAATGGAGGAGAAGTGACGGTCATTCACGATCCCCGACGGGAGGTGGAGGGGCAGGCCGCATTTTGCGTGAAATCCTGGGGGGCTTCTGGCTTCCCGGCAAGCCGCCCGGTCCGGGGTCAGCACCCCGACTGGTTGGTCGATACCCACTGGCTGGATCTGGCCGCGCCCGACTCGATCCTGCTCCATTGCCTGCCGGTCCGGCGCAACGTCGAGATTGCCCAAGCCGTCCTGAAAAGCCCCCGGTGCCGCATTTTCGACGAGGCGCAAAACCGGATCCCGGTGCAGCAGGCGGCACTGGAATGGTTGTGGGGGCTCCGGCCGTGACCCGTCTCGTCCAGGACGCCTATGCCACGCTGCGGGTGGCGGCGCAGTACGTGTCCCGGTTTCAAGGTGCGCTCTTTGTCCTGAAAGTGACCGGTCGGTTGGCCGAAGAGGAGAGTCACCGTGCTGCCTTCGCCGAACAGGTGGGTGTGCTTCACGCCTTCGGGATCCGGATGTGCTTGGTGCATGGAGGCGGATCCCAGATCGATCGCACTTGTGCGGATCGGGGGATCCCCGTGGAAAAAAAGGGGGGTCGAAGGATTACCACCCCTGCGGTGCTCGCGGTCGTCGAGCAAAGCTATCGGGTGATCAGCGAGCGTTGGGTGGATGCCCTCCGGAGCCAAGGGGTGGACTCCGTGTCCTGCCCGGGGCACGAGGGTTTGCTCACGGCTACGTCGCGTCCACCTTCCGAATGCGACGGTGAGCGGGTGCATTGGGGTGCGGTCGGCGATCTCCGGAAGCTGGATCCCACTGTCCTGGAAAGTGCGTTCAGGGCCCGCGCCATTCCGGTCATTGCCCCGCTCGCGCAGGGCGTGGACGGTGGCACCCTGAACTGCAATGCAGATACGGTGTCGGCCTTCCTCGCGGTGCACTGCAGGGCCAGCAAACTGATTTTTCTGCTCTCGGTACCGGGGCTCCTGCAGGAGGCCCGTGATCCCAGCACCCTGATCCGGTATGGGGATCTTTCGGATCTCGCCCGACTCGAAGCGGACGGGGCGCTGGAGGATGGAATGCAGGTCAAGGCCCGGGCCATCGAGAGTGCCCTGACCGGAGGAGTCGACAGCGTCCATCTGGTCAGTGGGCTGGATGACGAAGCCCTGGTTCGTGAGGTGCTGAGCCATGAAGGCAGCGGTTCCATGCTGGTTGCCCGGAAGCCGGAGACGCCATGAAGACCCTCTGGTCCCGGAAAGGGGCGACGGATCCGCGGATTCTGCGTTTTCTCCAGGGTGACGACCCCAGGGTCGATGCCCGTCTCCTGCCCCATGACCTCCGGGGCAGTGCGGCTCATGTCGAAAGCCTCCGTCTGGCCGGACTCCTGGAGGACAGAGATGCCCGCCATCTCATCGTGGGCCTCAAGGCCGAACTGGCCTCACTCCCCGAGAGCCTGCCGGACGATGTCGAGGATGGCCAGACCTATCTCGAGGCCCGGCTCGTGGAGCGTCTCGGTCCGCGGGCGGGGGGTATCCACCTCGGGCGGTCGCGCAACGATCAGGTTGCGCTCGCGCTCCGGCTGTTCATTCGTGACGAGATGCTGGTTCTGGGTTGTGAGCTCGGGGCGCTCATGCGGTCCTTCTCGACCTTTGCACGGAAGTACGAGGCCGTGGCCTGGCCAGGCTATACCCACATGCGCCGGGCCATGCCGAGCACACTCGGGCAATGGAGTCTTTCCTTCCTCTCTCCCCTGGCCGATGATCTCGAGTTGCTGCCTGCCCTCTACCAGTCGGTCAACCGGTCCCCTTTGGGTGCAGGTCCCGGTTTTGGTGTGCCCCTGGCTCTTGATCGATCCGCCTCGGCCAGGCGTCTTGGTTTTTCCGGTCCCGATCGGTCGACTGTGGACGCGGTAGGGGGACGTGTGCGCCACGAGTCCCGTCTGGGCTATTGGCTGTCCAGCCTGGCCGGCACACTCGAGCGCTATTACTGGGATCTTGCCCTTTTTTCAACCGAGGAGTTCGGTTACTTCCGCTTGAGTCCTGCGCTCACGACCGGCTCCTCCGCCATGCCGCAGAAGCGGAATCCCGACGTGATCGAGATCGGTCGGGCCCGTTGCCATGAAATCGCGGAGCGCGGCCATCTTCTCTCGATGCTGGGTCGAAGCCTGCCTTCCGGTTACCACCGGGATTTCCAGCTGAGCAAGCCGGAACTCCTGACCTTGGTGGACCGGGGACACGAGCTGCTGGCGGTGACGGCTGGGGTCCCCCCTGCGGTGGTTCCGGTCCGGGAGCGGATGGCTCAAGCGCTCACGCCCGAGGTCTTTGCAACCGAAGCGGCCTATGTCCGCGCGGTCGAAGGCCGGATCCCCTTCCGTGAAGCCTATCGGGAAGTCCAGGAGCAGCTGGATGGGGGCGTTCCCCTCCCCGTCCGCACGGCTTCGGAAATCCTCCGACCGGAAGTTCTCCAGATGCTTACCGAAATCGAATCCGGGATCGAGACCCAGATGCGCTGGATGGCCGACCAAAAAGCGCATATCGACAACTGCTATGACCGGCTGTGGGAGAGTTTGCCATGAGTGCCAACCGTCCTCGTATCGTGCTTGCCTATTCGGGCGGGCTGGATACCTCCTTCGCTTTGGTGTATCTCCGAAAGTCGGGTGCGGAGGTCCTGGCCGTGACGGTGGATACGGGTGGTTTCACCCGCGAGGAACGGGAATCGATTGCCGACCGCGCCCGCCGGCTCGGCGCGGTCGAGCATCGCTGGGTGGATGCGCGTGAGCTTCTGTATCAACGGTATCTCCGTTATCTGATCTATGCCAATGCGCAGAAGGGGGGGATCTACCCGTTTTGTGTCTCCGCGGAACGGACCTGCCAGGCTGTGGCCGTGGCCGAGATCGCCGTCGCGCACGGTGCCGACCAGATCGTGGATGCCTCGACCGGGGCGGGCAATGACCAGGTCCGTTTCGGGGTGGCTTTCGCGGTCCTTGCCCCCTCGATCACCCACCGGAGCCTGATCCGGGAACTCGGCATCCGTCGCGAGGAGGAGACCGCCTTTCTGGCGCGGGAAGGGTTCGAGGAGTGGGGGCGAAAATCCGCCTACTCCGTCAATCAGGGCTTGTGGGGGACCACGATTGGCGGAGGGGAAACCCATGATCCCTGGCAGACCGTGCCCGATTCGGTGTTTCCGGGCGGACCCGTGGACCCGGGGCAGGCAGCCTCGATCCTGACCCTCGAGTTCAGGCGGGGGGAGCCCGTCTCCGACGACGATCCATCTCCGGTTTCCCTGATCGGCCGGCTCAATGCACTGGGATCGCAGCATGGCATCGGCCGTGGAATCCATCTGGGGGAAACCATTCTGGGCATCAAGGGCCGGGTTGCCTTTGAGGCGCCGGCAGCCGCGATCCTGGTTGCGGCCCACCGCGAACTCGAGAAGCTGGTTTTGGGAGGCAGCCAGATGACCTGGAAGGAAACCCTGGGCACGCTCTACGGTTCGCTTCTCCATGAGGGCCGCTATTTTGACCCGCTGGCACGGGATCTCGAGGCCTTTCTCGCCTCCAGCCAGCAGCGCGTCACCGGTCAGGTGCGATGCCGGCTCGAACCGGGACGGGTGGTGATCGAGGGCGTCCGTTCCCCGCATGGACTGGTCGATGCCGGTGTGGCCCGCTATGGAGAGAGTCCCACGCTCTGGTCGGGTCAGGAGGCGGCGGGATTTACCCGGATCTACGGCGTGGCCCAAAGACTCTGGGCCCGTGCCGGGGAGGTGGACATTGAGAACGTTTGATGTCCGGAAGATCGGCTCGGTGGTCCGCCGTCTCCAGATCGGGAGCCCCGTGACCGTCCGTGACGAAGTGGACGCACGGGCCGGAAGCGTGGTCGCGGCGCGAATCCTGACCGACAAGGAAGCCTACAATACGCTGGAGGATGCCCATGGCCGCATGGTGCGGCTCCACCGCGGCGATCTTCTGGTCGGGGCGCTCGGAGTGCGGAGCGCGCTCCATGGCTATGCGGGAGAAGTGCCCAAGGCGGTGGGTGCCGGCAGCCGTCTCGCCCTGCTGAATCTGGGTGGCATCATGGGCGAATGCCGCTCCTGGCACCCGAGTGTCGGCCCCCCCTTCGAGGTCGAGATCCTGGGGCAGGTCATGTTGTTTCCCCATTTTGGCCATCGGGCCGGAGTTCCGGCGGACCTCACGCTCCGGGCATTTACTGCCGAAGGCGACTATCCAAAGGCCCCGGTGATCTACATTGTCGGCAGCTCCATGGATTCGGGCAAGACCACCTTTGCCTGTGCCCTGATCCGGACCCTGGCCAGCCAGGGACTCCGCGTCTCCGGTGTCAAGACCACGGGTGTTTCCCTCTTGCGCGATACACTGGCCATGCAGGATCACGGTGCCGGTTGGACCTCTGATTTCACGGATGCCGGATTTGCCTCGACGCGGTCCGGTACGTCCGTCTCGGCTGCCCGCCGGATTTTTCACGAGTCGGCTCACCAGACCCAGGACGTCATCGTGGTGGAAACCGGGGATGGCCTGCTCGGTGAATATGGAGTCCGGGAGATTCTCGATGATCCCACCTTGCGGTCGCTGGGTGCGGCCACGGTATTTTGTGCCCAGGATCCGGTGGGTGCCTGGGGCGGGGTCCGCCTGCTTGCGGAACGGTGGGGGATCCGGGTCGCGCTCGTCTCCGGGCCGGTCACCGACAACGAGGTCGGACGGGCTTTCATCCGGATGCATCTCGGTTGCCCCGCCGTCAATGCCTTCGAGGATCCAGCCCGGGTCCTTGAAGTCGTGCGCTCGACCCTCCCGGCATTGTTCAAAGAACGCCCCGCGCTTTCAGGAGCGCCCCGTGGCTGATCCCGTGGTGATTCTCGGGGGGAGCAGCTTCGGTGCCGGGGAGCTGGCCCGACTGCTTACGGCCCATGACGGGGTGGAACGTCCCATCCTGGTTTCCCGCTCGCATGCCGGATCCCCTGTGACCTCCGTGCACCCCCACCTGGAAAGCGCCTATCCGGACGACCGGTTCGTCTCCCAGGTCGATTGGTCCGGCCTCCGGGGGGTCTCGCGGATCATCGTCTTTTCGGCCATGCGCGCGGGTGAACTCGCCGGAATGCTGGGTTCGCTCGAGACTCAGTGGATCGGGGCGGGCGTGGACGATCGGATCCTATTGATTGACCTGTCCGCGGATTTCCGGCTGGAGGAAGGACGGGGATTTGTCTACGGCTTGAGCGAATGGATGCGCGGGCCTCTTGCGGGTGCCACCCGGATTGCCAATCCGGGCTGCTTCGCCACGGCCTTGGCCCTGGGTCTGGTTCCCCTGGCCCGGGAGTTGCACCCCCGGGATGTCTCCGCGGTTGCCCTGACCGGTTCCACGGGAGCCGGAGTGACTCCCGGCATTCGTACCCACCATCCACTGCGTGCACACAACTGCGTGCCCTACCATCCCTTCGAGCATCGCCACATCGGCGAGGTGAACCGGCTGCTTGCCCGGCAGGCCTGCACGCTTGACTGGAGCTTCATTCCCTATGCCGCACCCTGGGTCCGTGGCATTTCGCTCACGATCGAGGCGCGCTTCGATGAAGCCCCGGATCAAAACCGGCTGGCTACCATCTTCCGGACGAGCTATGCCGGGAGCCCTTTCGTCCGATGGACAGAGACCCTGCCGGAACTCACCTGGATCGTGGGCAGCAACCGCTGTCTGATCGGCGGATGCTGCCAGGGGCGACGGGCAGCCCTTTTCGTGGTGCTCGACAATCTCGTCAAGGGGATGGCCGGGCAGGCGATCCAGAATCTGAACCTGGCATCCGGCTGGCCGGAGGACCGTGGGCTGGGACAATGGGTCGGGCCGTATCCAGTCTAGTTTGGCGAGATCCCAGTAGAACCTATCCCGAAATCGTTTGAACGTGGCGATGCATTGGTAAAATCTGTGCCTGCTGCGCTTGAGCGACGAGCAGCGGGATCTGGTCCGGGGGCCTTTTTCGGAAGGAGTGGTGGATGGCACGCGTACTGATGCTTGCGTTCGAGGGGATGCAGCCACTGGATTTTATCGCACCCTACGATCTATTCCACAGCGCAGGCGTGGAAACCCTTGTTGTGTCCGAAAATGCGAAGACACAGGTGGACAAGAGGCTCGGCATCGCTGCTGATGCGAGCTTATCGGATGCCCCGGAAGCGGACGCCATCCTGGTACCGGGCGGTCACGGGATTGGTTCCTGCTTGGCGCACGATGCAACTCTTGAGTTCCTCGCGCATTGCAAAGTGCAATGGTACACGTCGATCTGCACAGGATCATTGCTTCTTGCCGCAGCGGGGCTTTTACGCGGCTATCGGGCCACTTCACACTGGCGGTATGTCGATCTGCTTGCACTGGCAGGTGCGACGCCCGTCAAAGGGAAGCGCATCGTGATCGATCGCAACCGCATGACAGGTGGCGGGGTCACGGCAGGCATTGACTTCGGTCTGCATCTTGTTGCACATCTATGCGGCGAAGATCAAGCACGCCTGGCGCAGCTTGCACTCGAGTATGCACCAGTTCCCCCCTACGCCGGATCTCCCGAAGAAGCACTGTCGGAAACGACGCACGCGTACCGGGAGCGCTCGGCGGTACGGTACGCCGAGCTCGAACACGCGCTGGACGAGGCGCTCCTCAGGTTCCGAGGGTGACGTCGTTTTTCCTGGCGAGACCGCTCCGATCCAATCGGGTCGGCTGACTCGCCATCAGATGGTGGAAGATGGTCAGTGAGATCAGACCCTGCCGCGAGTGCTGCGTACGGGAGCTTGAACCCTGAACTCCGGCACCACCACTGGGTCGGGAACATGAGCTGGCATGGCTCGGAGATCCTCAGGCGAACCCCCCGGTCGGATCATGATCCCCAATCAAACCGGACCACTCCAATCGAGCCCAGCCCTTGGAAGTCGCGGACGATCGGCCTATACTTTCACCTGTTTCCCGGTTTCGATGGAGTTACCCGATGATGAAGCGGCTCCTCTTTCTCGGCCTGTCCTGTGCATGGCTTGCGCCCCTCGCATGGGCGCGCCCTCCTGCGATTTCCCCGATTCACGGTCGGGCAGTCTCGACCCATCACAGTGTGGTCGTGGCCGGTCAACGCTACCGGTACACCGCGACCGCGGGAACCCTGATCCTGCACAATGCCAAGGGCCAGCCCACGGCCCGCATGTTCTACATTGCCTATACCCTGGACGGAGTCCACGATGAATCCCGGCGACCGATCACTTTCGCATACAACGGGGGACCGGGGTTTGCCTCCGCACTGGTCGATTTCGGCGGTTTCGGCCCGCGCCGGATCATCTGGCCCAAACCCGGTCCCGGCTCTGCCCGTTCCATGGCCCCACCCTATCGCATCGTGCCCAATGCAGACACCATTCTCCCGGCCACCGATCTCGTGTTTATCGATGCCGTGGGAACCGGTTACAGCCGGATCATCGGTGCGGGGAAACCACAGGATTTCTACGGGGTCAATGCCGATGCCCGCACCTTTACCCGCTTCATCCAGCAGTACCTGAACCAAACCGGTCGCTGGAACTCCCCCAAATTCCTTCTGGGGGAAAGTTACGGAACCACCCGTTCGGCGGTTCTGGGCCAATCCCTGGTTTCGGATGGCATCTATCTCAACGGCATCATCCTCTGCTCGACGGTGCTGGATTTTCCGACCATCAATTTTGCGCCGGGAAACGACCTGCCCTACGTGCTGTATTTCCCCTCCTATGCGGCGGTGGCCTGGTATCACCACCGCATCCATCCCCGGCCCGCGAATCTCGCCACCTGGGTCCGTCAGGCGGAGCATTTCGCCGCTGGGCCCTATAGCCATGCCCTTTTCGCGGGTGCCCGTCTCCCGGTGGCGGCGCGACAGCGGATCGCCGCCGAGTTGTCCCATTTCACCGGCATTCCGGCCTCCTTCTGGCTCAAAGCGGATCTCCGCATCCCCCTGCCGGTCTTCATGCGCCGCGTGATGGGTTCGCGCGATGCCATGACCGGACGCTACGATGCCCGTTTCACCATCCCGGAACTACAGCCGCTCCTTCCAGTCGGCGGCAACAGCGATCTGGGTGCAACCACGGCCAACATCTGGGGGGCACTCAGTGCCACCTTCGAAAACTACGTCACCCGCCATCTCGGCTTCCATACCCATGAGATCTACAAGCAGGACAGTGGCCTGGTTTTCCGGGACTGGAACTGGAAGTATTTCCCTCCGCTCCATGAACTGGATGAGGACGTGGGAACGATGGGTTACCTGAACGTGGCTCCGGCTCTGGCCCGTGCCATGGTCAATGATCCCTCGCTCCAGGTGATGGCCAACAACGGCTACTTCGATCTGGCAACCCCGTTTTTTGCCACCCACTACACGCTGATGCACATGGGGCTCCCGCGCGCGTTTCTTTCCCATCTCCATTTCGAATACTACCCGACGGGGCACATGCTGTATCTCAACCCCCAGGCATTGCCGCAGATCGCGGCCCGGATGGAGCATTTCATCGTCCAGGCGGATGCGCATTGAGCCATGGCCGGGACTTGATCGAGAGGGTCCGGATCCCCATCTTGGACTCAGGCCGGGGGTGCGTCCCGGCGATGCCGGGTGACCCGGAGGGGGGGTGATCTGCCATGCCGATCTATGAATACCGATGTGAGAATTGTGGGCGGACCACCGAGTCGCTCCAGAAAGTGAGTGACCCGCCGCTTGAGGAATGTCCCCACTGCCACAGGCCGGCGCTCAGGCGGCTCGTGTCGGCCACAGTCTTCCGGCTCAAGGGAAAAGGCTGGTACGAGACGGACTTCAAATCCGGTGACCGGCGCCATGTGTATGAGTCGACGGAAGGGGGGAAAGCCCCGGATCCCCCTGCAACGCCCGCTCCCGCGGCAGGCGAGGGGACCGCTCCCGCCAAGAAGGAACCGGTCCCCGCCGCGAAGACTGCGCAGGGTACTGCCCCGACCCCTGCTCCGGCCCCGGCGCAGCCCCCTCATTCCTGAACCGGTAGGGAGTGCCTCTCGTGGTCCGGCCGATGCCGGGAAGGGGGAGCCTCCACGGTTGAGTGGAGGCGGCCCAGCAGCTAAAATCGCCCATCCACCACCCAGGCTCCCCGGTTTTCCCATGCGCGACCATTCCTGCGGCCTGATCCCGGAGGCGGCTTCCGGCCATGAAATCTGGCTGGCCGGTTGGGTCCATCACCGGCGGGATCATGGTGGTGTCCTTTTTGTGGATCTCCGGGATGCGACAGGCCTGGTCCAGCTGGTTTTCTCACCAGAAGACCAGGCTCTCTTCTCAAATGCCGAGCGCCTACGCGCAGAATATGTGATCCGGATCCGGGGACAGGTTACATCCCGTCCCCCGGGAACCGAAAACCCGGAACTGGCCACCGGCAGAATCGAGATCCGGGTGCGCGAGCTCGAAATCCTGAACCCGGCAGAACCCTTGCCTTTTCCCCTGGATGAGACCGACACGAGCGAGGAGATCCGCCTTCGGTACCGGTACCTGGACCTGCGCCGGCCGGAGCTCCAGGGCCGCCTCAGGATGCGGGCGCGGATTGCACGGGAACTGAGGAACTGGCTGGATCAAGCCGGTTTCCTCGAGGTCGAGACCCCGGTTCTCACCCGCGCGACTCCAGAGGGGGCCCGTGATTATCTGGTTCCCAGCCGGACCCAGCCGGGACACTTTTTTGCCCTGCCCCAGTCACCCCAGCTGTTCAAGCAGATCCTCATGATCGGTGGGCTGGATCGGTACTACCAGATCGTCCGGTGCTTCCGGGACGAGGATCTCCGGGCCGACCGGCAACCCGAGTTTACCCAGCTCGATATCGAAACTTCCTTCCTCGACGAGGCCTCCATCCGGAACCTCATGGAAGAGATGGTCCGCAATCTGTTCCAGGCGGTGCTCGGAGTGGGGCTCCCGGACCCTTTTCCCCACCTCACCCATGCCGAAGCACTCCGGCGTTACGGTTCCGACAAGCCGGACTTGCGCAACCCTCTGGAACTCACTGAACTTACGGATCTGGCGAGGGATCTGGACTTTAGGGTGTTCCGGGAACCGGCCCGGACTCCGGGAGGACGGGTGGCCGTCCTGCGCCTGCCGGACGGGGAGCGGGTCACCCGCAGCCAGATCGACCTGCTGACCGAGTTTGTGAAGGCCCGGGGGGCCTCCGGTCTGGCCTGGATCCGTGTCCTCGATCCCGACTCTGGTGCAGGCGGCCTGAACTCACCGATCGTGAAGTTCCTGAGTCCCGATTTCATCGACGGTCTGAGGACACGGACGGGCATGCGGGCTGGCGACCTCCTGTTTTTCGGAGCTGGTGACCAGGCCATGGTCAACGAGACCCTGTCCCTGCTGAGGATCCGGCTCGGCCAGGATCTGGGCCTCCTCCGTCCGGGATATGAAGTGCTCTGGGTGACCGACTTTCCGATGTTTGAGTGGGATCTGGAAGAAAAGCGCTGGCAAGCCCTCCACCATCCATTCACGGCCCGCGTCAAGCCGATCGCCCCCGGCTGGCCACCGATCCCGGCAGCGTGCTGTCCCGTGCCTATGATCTTGTGCTCAACGGTTACGAGGTGGGGGGGGGATCAATCCGGATCCATGAGCCGGAACTCCAGCGGCAGGTCCTGGACCTTCTCGGGATGAGCCGGGAGGAGATGCAGGAGAAGTTCGGGTTCCTGCTCAATGCCTTGGGATGGGGCGCCCCGCCGCACGGCGGCATGGCATTTGGCCTGGACCGGCTGGTCATGCTCATGACTGGTGCCGCCAACATCCGGGAAGTGATTGCCTTCCCCAAGACGCAGTCGGCAACCGATCCCCTGACTGGCGCGCCCGGTACCGTGACCGAGCTCCAGCTTCGCGAACTGGGGATTGCCCTGCGCAAGCCGGCACGTCCGTGAGAGGGGGAAACCGATCTCGGGTAAAATAAGCCTTCGCCCGACAATATCCCGGCCCCGACCCGGACGCTGATGCCGACCACCCAGTTGGATCCCCTCGCAATCGGAACTCCCTTGCCGTCTTTCCGGCTGGCGGATCCTGTGCGGGGGACGGAGTACGCGACCACGGACCTGGCCCCGGGACAGGGCCTGCTGGTCATGGTGATTTGCAACCATTGTCCCTATGTTGTCCATCTCCGTGCCCATCTTGCCCCTTTTGCGGCCCGGTATGCGGCTCGTGGCATCCCGTCCCTCGCGGTAAGCGCCAACGATCCCGAAGCCTATCCCGAAGATGCCCCGCAGCGACTCGCTGCCGTGGCCCGGGAGCAGGGGTTTGGATTCCCCTACCTTTATGACGAGAGCCAGTCGTTTGTCCGCTCGCTCCATGCCGCCTGTACCCCCGAGTTCTACCTGTTTGACGGGACCCGGCGTCTTTATTACCGGGGCCGGTTCGACGGGTCGACACCCGGGAACGGCAGGCCCGTCACGGGTGAGGACCTCGCGGGGGCGATCGAGTCGCTGCTCCGGGGTGATCCGCCACCCGCCCACCAGCAACCGGCGATCGGTTGCAGCATCAAGTGGCGGACGGAGCACTGAGTCCATGAACCGGGTTCTCCTTCCCAGCGTCCGGATCTGATGAACCGTTCCATGAAACCCACCGTTCCCCGTTCCCTGTACCGGGTCTCGTTCCTCAACCAGGGAAAGATCTACGAGGTCTTCGTGCGGCAAGTCAATGATCAGGGCCTGTGGGGATTCGTCAGCCTGGAAGACTTTGTCTTCGGCCAGAAGACCGAGCGGGTCATCGATCCCGGGGAGGAACGGCTGCGGGACGAGTTCTCGGGTGTGCGCCGGGCTTTGATCCCCCTGCACGCGATCTTCCGCATCGATGAAGTCTCTGAAGAAGGCACTGCCCGCATCATCGCTCCGGAGGGCAGCAACGTGACTCCCTTGCCGTTCGTCTATCCAGTCGGACGGGAGCCAAAAAAATAAGACCACTGGCAATCGGGAGCGGAGAAGGAGCGTGGGGGTGGAGTTGACTCCCAGCTGATGATGCCGGCCTCTCTCCCGAATGGGATCGGGATTCTCACGGCTGTCAAAGATTCCTCAAAGGCTGGTTCTCCCCCGTTTGACAAATCTCGGGGGGGGGGGGTAGGGTAGGGAAAGCCTGTGGGCAGAATGCCCCAGGAAAACGGTCATTGGATCCAACAGGAGGAACGACATGAAAAAGCTAGCTTTCCCGCTCCTTTCTATTCTCGGTCTGGCCCTGATCGTCTTGTCGCCGGTCCGGGCGGCCACCAACAATCTCGCCACCGACCTTTGTACGAGTTGCACGACTGCGGCCCAGTTCCAGGCCTATGCCCAAAGCAATATCCCGTCGGGAGCCTATTTCGAGACTTCGACAGGGGAAAAAATGGAGGTGGAGTTCGTGATCGTCAACCCGGACGATTCGCTGGCCTCGGTCATCACCGCCCATGGTCCCTGTCTTTCGACTGCGGATGGGGCTCCCTGCACGTGGGACATCAGCTGGGACAACCTCACGGGAACGACCGGGGAGGAACAGAATACTTTTTCGACACTGACTCCCTCCATGGGAGTCCAAATCCCCTCGAGCGTGGCCAGCACCTTTACCGGGACCTCCCAGGCCTCAGCCGTGAGCGCTTGGCTCGACAGCAATCTGGCATCCGCAAATCCCCCGCTTTACTTTGTGATGCAGACGATCTTTCCGGACGGGTCGGAGGCGGAGTATCAAGTCACGGGAACGAGCCCCTTGAGTTTCAGTTTTGTGCTGGATAGTGGCCATGCCGCCAATGGGGAACCCGAGAACGATTCCGGTGAGGTTGTCAGTGCACCCCAATATACGTTTGTGACGAGCTCGGCCTCCTTTAGCCTGATACAGCTTCTTAAGGTAACACTCCAGCAGGAAACGGCGTACGATAGTGCCATCCTGGGCAAGGCCAAGGGGGCCGGGACCAATGCAATGGAAAGTTTCCTGCAATCAAATGCCGGACTTGAGGTTTCAAGCTTTTAAAATATGTGGAGGAAGGGGGGTGCATAAATGACTACGGACAAAAGCGCCCCCCCAGCTTTTTGATGGGTATCAGGACAGCGAGGGGGAAAGCCCTGCGATGGCTTTTAGCAGGGGCCATCGAGTGCTTGATCTTTGTGGGCTTTGCGTTATGGCTCCAGCATTTCACAGAAAACTCGCAGCTACTCAATTGGCCTATGCGTCACCACAGACTCATCCACTGGATCCGGCAGATTCAGCCGACGGTGATAATCCCCACCCGTCAAGAGATTCATCCTCAGAAGCTTACGGCCCCTCCTCAACCGACCTATCGATTGGGGTCCATGCAGAGGGGGCTTGACAGTGAACTGGTGCAGGTCGAGGTACAACGAGGACAGTTGCTCCAGACCTTGCCCAATCCAGGTTCTGGAGACGGCTTCATCCGCGGGATCTCTGTAGACATCCCCATCCCAGATGGAGGTGGTCTGCCGGCTACGCCCTACCGGGTAAAACTGATCAGCTGGGGGCCGCCCGGACATAAAATGGTCATGCCGGGACCTCCCCGCGATTATTACATCTGGTTCGAAGGATATGTCAACCAGGCGGGACATGTGGTCCGTCTCGGGGTCTTGCAGTCCCAGCTGGGAGCACCGTTCATTCACGACGCAGAAACCGCGATCCTTCGTTTCCGGTTTGCGCCACTGACCCTTCATGGACGTCATTCAGGCTTTTACGTTGTCATTCCAGTCTGGTGGAGGCCTTTGGGAGAGAGGATGCCAATCGAGCATCTTCGGCATCCGCTTTTTGCTCTTCGCACCCGATCGGATTTCGGGTGGTCTAACGAACTTTTGAATTCGCACTGGGTTCTTTATCCCATACCGGGACATCATCCCCTCGCTGTGCTTTTGGCCGTTGGTTCTGATCCCATTCTGGATGTTGCTCAAGCCACTGCTTGGGCGATCCTTCGAATTGAGGGGCGATTCCAGACAAGGCAGGACCGACCATGAAACGAAGGGGCTTCTGGGTTTGTGGACGATCCGTCCTGATGATCGGAGTCATCACTCTCGGGCTTTCCGCCTGCTATTCGGCTCCGGTGGTCGTGGGTCCCTCCCATTCGAGTATTCCCTTCCAGACCGTCATGATCTTTGTGCCCCCGCTGGTTCCGAAACACTACACCATGGTGGCTCGACTGGATCATACGGGACTGATTTTGAACGGATGCGTCAGTGTGGGTGGTTTCAAAAACATAACCATAGAGCGAATGAACCGATCGATCCTGATGCGGGATGCCCGCGCAGCAGCACACCTCGGCGCAAACGGGATCCTGCTCATTCCATGGAAAACGAAGCCCGGCTATCATGCCTTGGCCGTTGGCTGTTCAGGAGAACTCGTGAAGCGTGCAGAGGCGATTTATGTGCGGCACTGGAACCCCCGGTTGGGCCACATCCTGAAGATTCTGATTCCAGGCACGGATATACCACCCGTAAAACATGCCAGTTCATCTACAAACAAAATCCGCTGAACCATTGCAACTTTGCACCCATGCTGGCCATGGCCGACCCTACCACTGGGTTTTTCGCCGGCTACCCCATTTGGCACCGTGGCCCAGACTGTGCAGGGTCAAGTCCAATCTCTGCTGTAAACTCAATTCGGTAGCGACGTCCTTATATCTAACCCACCGCCGCGAGAGAGCCTCCTGCATGGGAAGGCTTCCTAGTGTCCTGAGTTAGAAGTTCGCATGCAGAATCGTCTGATGCTCTCGAGGATCTCATCGGCGGTCTTGGTCCATACGAAGGGTTTGGCGCTGCGGTTGTTGGCAGCGAGGTATTCGCGGATGGCCTGCTCGAGTTCGGCGGTGCTGCGATGAGTGCCGCGTCGCATCGCATCCCCCTCGAAATCCAGTCTGCCTTTGGACATCGAGGGTGCATATTGGTTCGACGAATTAATGACTCAGGACACTAATGATCCACCACTCGTGGAATTCATCCATGTCGAGGTAGCGCCGCTCGGTCCACTGTTCGCTCTGTTCGGCGAGCAGGGCGCACACGAGGCGCAGGGCCGAGTCGCTGTTCGGTCACGCTCATTACTGATAGGTAGGGTGTTTCCAAGGGTTGCGCGTCGATTTGTCCAAGGATGCGGACCTCTCGCCTGGGCGCAGACGCGTATCACCCCGGCTTCCCGGAAGCCCTGAACGGGCTCTTCCAGGCCGCCAAGCGCAAGACCCGCGGTTACGGGCGGTTCTCCTCCATCCGTACTGTAATCATTCTCATCGCCAGCAACCCGAAATTTCCCTCGGAGGTTTTATCCTCACTCCTTCGTGGCTGAAGCCTGGATCGAGAGCCAGGCCAGATGCGGGTCAACCCCTGAACAAATCAGCTGGTCGGGGTGACAGGATTTGAAACCATGACTCCTGAATTCCTGAGGCGGTGCATGAGGCTTTTCTGGCGAGGGTCTAGGTCTCTCGATGCCGAGGAGACGCAGGTCGCGTAGGGCCGAGAAATCGCGGTCATGCGTTACCAGCGCGTCGGCACCGATGGCCAGTGCACTTGCTGCTTGAACCGCATCCACCAGCTGCAACCTGCAAGCGGCGCGAAGTCGAGCCGCACTTTCCGCGACTTCCGCATCCAAGTCAACGACAAACCACGATTTGAGCGTAGCCCGGTACCTCTCTGCGAGGGCTTCATTGTGAGCGCTCAAAGGTCCGGTCAGCACCTCGGCGAGGGTTACCGTGGTAACCGCAAGCCGCACCCGCCCTTTGTGGTGTGCCTCAAATACCGGCTTGAATACCCCGGCGAGTCCGGAGTGATCCTCGAGCACATGGATGATTGGAGCAGAGTCAATCAGGAGAAGCGCACTCTCCGGCAACCCTTCGAGGCTTATCGGTTCCATTCCTCCCTCACCCTTCCCAGGGTCGCCCGGCTATCGTGACCATATAACCCGCGGCCGCTTCCGGCCAGGGACAGCAGGGAGTGTTGCGGGTGGACTTCTCCAGATGCGGTGACCGGCACCAATAGGGCAACCGGCCTGCCATGGCGCGTAATGATCGTCTGGCGGCCCTGCTGCGCGGCCATCGCAGGGATTGGGCCTGTCCAAACCCAAGGGGTGCCCAAAGGTTGTCCGGAGGGCTCGCAGCAGTACGGGAGTTGCCTTTGTGGCACGATGGTAGTTGGTCGTATAGTGTGTTACGAAGAATAGTTGACGAACCAAAACAGGCTTGGCTAACGGAACCCGTATGTCACTTTCCGGAAAATCACCCAGACGGGGGGCAGGGCGTAGCGTGCGGGTTTCCCTGGTTTGACCCTTTCTTGTGTGGAGTGGTAGTTTCCAATGCAAGGTGTGGGCCTTCTGGAGGAGTCGTCATGAATGAGAGGACGCAGGCTGGGGATGGGACCGGGGAAAGGAGCCGGAAGGGAGTCTTCTGGGTGATGTGGTGCCTGATGGTGACGGCGGTTCCGATGGTGGCCTGGGGTCATGTGGGGACCCCTCCGCCGGTCCGTTCTTCATCCGGGGTCACGGTACTTCCGAGGTGGCGGACGACCAAGCTTCACCGCATTCTGGTGGTGGGGCACCGGATCCGGATTCCCAAGCCCGTCGTTTTCGAGATCATCAAGGCGGCGCTCCAGCGAACCTGGTCGACCTCACCCCGTGACGGGAACCAGATCGTCTGCCAGTTCCACTATCCGGTGGGTTCCCATATCCAGGACCGGGCGGTGCTGTTCTGCCAGACCAACAACGAGCATTTCCAGTTCCAGGAAAGGCATTGGTTCATGAATATCGATGGACGGGATGGTGGGCTTATCCCGCCTACGATTCGGGGTCCCTTGGGGTTTCAGGAGTTCGAGACGGACCAGATGCATTTGGTGGATCCGGCTCGTCTGCGGCGGCTCTTGGCCAAGCTGCCGGCGGCGGGTGGGCGGTATGAGTTCAAGGTCATGAAGCACGGGCATCCGGAGTCGGAGTGGTTCATGAACCGGGGGAAGGTGGTCCGGGTGATCGATTTCAAGAAGGAGGGAAAAGCCAGGTAGGGCTGCTGGTTGCGGGCCTGCCGGCACCACGGTTTCACGACAACATCCCGTCAATCCGTGGGGGAGAGGGCCCGCCTGCGCTCGTCGTGTGCCGCGCTACGCTATATTTTCAGGATCCGCAGTTTGGGCCAACCCTCGGAGGTTCCGCTCTCGCGTCTTTCCGGCACTGGAAGATCGAGGAACGTATGGGCCCCGGTAAAAACCGACTGGCGGGCGCCCATTTTCTCTGCCTGGTCGAAAAGGCGGGTCCCGGGGCCGTTCCCGAAGGAACGGTTGGGGAGATTTCCGGCTCCCTTCGAGATTCCTCCCGGGACCTCGTGGTTGTTCCGAGGCCAGCCGTGGCATTCCCCTGGTTCTCCAAGGCCACGGACATCCTTGAGCGGACCGGGCTTGCCGGCTTTGGCCGGATCGAACGGGGAGTGGTCTACCGGACTGGGACCCGCTGTCCGGAGCGGAGTCAATGCCACCAGCGGCAATGGCCGGGTTGTGGACCTCGAGGGTCATCACCCGGACTGATCCTGGCCGGAGATACGCTGCATCCAGACGCGCCGATCGTCCTCGTCCGGAACGGGTTGGTCAACGTTCAAGTTGCGCGATGTGCCGTTTTTGATGCGCTCGCTCGAATGCGTGATCGGGTAGCGGATCGTTCCACTCGCCGCGGTACAAAGGCAATTTTAAGCGTACAACCCACCGCGTCCGCGTATTTCTTGAGTGACGCCACCGATGGCGCATGTTTGCCAGCACCTTCCAGTCGCGAGATGGCACTCTTGGTCGTGCCCATGCGGTTCGCGACCGCTTCCTGGGTCAGGCCGGCGCGTGTCCGCGCGGACAGCATTTCGTGTGCGAGGGCATACTCGGCTTCCAAGGCATCATAGGCCTTACGGAACCCCGGGCGCCTTGATGCTTTTTCAAGAAAAGCGCTTTGATGGTGCGGTGTGGGATCGTATTTGAATTTAGGCATGTCGGATCTCCTTCATTCGGTTACGTGCCATCTTGATTTCCCGCTCTGGTGTCTGCTGTGTCTTCTTGAGAAAGGCGTGCACTATCACTATGTGTTGCCCGCCAACAAAACAGTAAAGCGCTCTTCCTATGCCCGACTTGCCACGCAGACGCAATTCGAACAACCCGCCGCCCAGGGCGCGTGAATAGGGCAAGCGCAAGTGCGGGCCGTGCTCAATAAGAAGTGCGACCATTCTTGCGTAGTCAGCGACCACATCCACAGGCCAAGCCTCAATCGCGGTCCGTACTCGGGCATGAAAGTATCCAACGGAATAAGCCATGTCGGGGGCCGATGTTAGCAAATCCGCTAACGTTCGTCAATGTTCTGATTTTGGAACCCTGAATGGCCTGTCTCCAATCCAAAACCATGAACTTGGAGATCGGGTTGCTGATCTAGCGGCGAAAATTATGATGGGAACAGCGACACTGGCGCAAAAAAGGCGAAGCGGACGTATTGCAGACCGCCTTATTGTGGCAGTGGGGTGCTGATGTCATCGGTTCGGCGCCCATTTCCCAGATTTCATAGACACGTTCCCTACGTGCCAGCAATCATCTCCTGACCAGGAAGAGGTTTACCAGCGCTGCGGTTGCCTCCCGTCGGTTGAAGTTCTTGGCGAGCCCACGGGATCATCCCGATCATGTGCTCAACTTCCGAGCGGATGCTCGGTTGGTTTTGGTTTTTTGCGGTGATGACCTCGTTCCTCCATTGACCAAATCGGCAGCGCCGGCTACTGCAGTCGCGTGCTCGTGGTGTGAAGGAACGGATGACCTTCCTCTGTCGCGATCGGCTGGGTCACTCTACCCGCAGGTCTCCTGCCTGTGCCCTCTTGGTCGTGCCGCTGCTGGGTACGGTATTCCCCTGGTCCTCCAAGGCCGCGGACATCCTTGAGCGGACCGGGCTTGCCGGCTTCGGCCGGATCGAACGGGGGTTGGTTGCGGAACCGGCAGGTACTCCTGTGTTTTCATGGGAACCGCTTGGCTCCGGCTTGACCAATCTCGAGGGGGATACACTCGAAACTGAATCGCGCGGGTCTGCCCGAAAGACTGGAAACCATCAAGCCAGGGAACGCGACGGAGACTGTTCGATAAACAAGAGACGCACAGTCGGTGGCTATCTTTTCTTTTCCCCATTCTTGATCCCGTTGTTGTTTGGCGCAGCCATTGCAGGGATTGAGCCCATCCAACCGCAAGGACAGCCAATAGGAGGTTCACCTTGTACAGATACCGGAAAGCAGATTGGTGGCTGCGTTTGTGCCGCACGACACGTTTGGTTCTGTTATGCCGAGTAGTTGCGAAGAAAAGACAGGCTCGGCTGGCAAAGGGGGCCCAGACGCCACTTTCCGGGACACTTTCCTAGCCTGGATCGATGCCGCAAGATACGAGGAGAGGTTTCCCACACCCAGCGGTTGAGGGTGGCCGCGAAACGGGGATCGGTTTCATAGAGATCGGCAAGTCCAGCCCAGGTTCAACTGGTCGTCGCAACACGGCCACGCGGCCGCCCTGCCACCGATCCTTCGCATCACCTTGAAGGTTGAAGGCCGAGATCAGTGCTCCGCTGGCGGACACCTGGGCAAAGTTCCGGTTGGGGGCAGTGGCCACGAGTGCGGCGACGGCGTCCTTGACGGAATTCCCAGATATATATATAGTTGATATCTATTTTTAGAGATGAAGGGGGTTCTCGTGAAAACGGCCAAGCTCTTCAAGAACGGTGACAGTCAGGCAGTACGGCTCCCCAAGGAGTTCCGCTTCGCGGGAGCAGAGGTGCTGATCAAGCGTGTTGGCAGTGCGGTCGTACTTCTGCCCAAAACCAAATCATGGGACACGCTGGTGCAGAGCCTCGATCAGTTTCCAGAAGATTTCATGAGCACACGCGAGCAGCCACCTGAAGCAGAGCAGCGAGGTCTGCTACCGTGAAATGGATGCTGGATACCGACACGTGCATCGCCATCATTAAGAAGCATCCAACTGCACTCAAGAAAATACGCGGCAAACCGATCGGACACGTCGGAATTTCATCCATTACGTTGGGTGAACTCACGTTCGGAGCGGCCAAAAGCAGTCGCCCAGAGGTTGCACATGACGCTCTGGATGAATTCCTGCTGGCGCTCGAGATTGCGGGGTTCGATGAAGACGCCGCAATGACGTACGGGGACATCCGCGCATCGCTCGAGCAGCAGGGAAGACCGATTGGTCCACTCGATACGCTCATCGGCAGCCATGCGCATGCACTAGATGTAACTCTTGTCACACACAACACACGGGAGTTCTCTCGGATCGAAGACCTTCGACTCGAAGATTGGACTGTACGGTGACGGGATGTATTCATCGGCGTTCCGCTGGGCCAGACCCGTGGTCCACCCTCCGGGCATGCCTCTCCCTGCTCCGGCAGGGAGGCCGACTGTGGATCCAGACCCCGAACCTCGAAGGGGCGGGTCATTCCTTTGGAAGGACCTCCCAGCCGAAACCAGGAAAGTAGGACTGAAGGAACCCTGATCCATCCGGCAACAGGGGGCAGGGTTTCCGGATCCGGGGGGCTGTTTTTGGTTTTACACCCCTTCCGGTTGAAGATTTCCTCCCGGTCCCGGGGGCTTTCTGGATCCGGTGGGAATGAAGGCCACAGACCACGGACAGGCGTGGGGTTCCTGGCGGGTCTTGGTGTCTGGCCCTGTTGAAACCGAAAACTCCCTTGAGGATCCCGAAAAAATCCTCCATCGGGTCCCTGGGGTGGGTTGGATTATATGGTCTCGCTTCACCGGGGGAGTGCATTTTGGAATCCCTTGTGAGGGGAAGGTTTTGGGACAAGAGGGAATGCTCGCAGATCCCGGGATCGAGCTGCAGTGACCGCCCCCACGCTTGGGGCTTCCTTCCCGTGGAAGAGGGGGTCCGCCTGCGCGCTTCGTGTGCCGCGCTATAATTTCAGGGTCCGCCGTTTGGGCCAACCCTCGGAAATCCGTTGCGTGCTTACCTCGGAGGTCCCGCCCTCTCCCCTTTCCGGCTCCGGAAGATCGAGGAACGATGGGCCCCGGTAAAAATCCGGCTGGCGGACGCCCGTTTTCTCTACCTGGTCGAAAAAGAGGCCCCGGGGACGCTCCAGGAGGAAAAGCTGTTGGCGCTTCTCGGGGAAGCACAGCTCCTTTCGTCGGGGCTCCTTCCGGATTCTTCCCGTGTCTTCTTGGTCGTGCCGCGGCTGGGCACGGTATCCCCCTGGTCCTCCAAGGCCACGGACATCCTTGAGCGGACCGGGCTTTCCGGCTTCGGCCGGATCGAACGGGGAGTGGTCTACCGGGCTGGGGATCCGCTGTCCGGAACGGAGCGGGAGATGCTGGCCCGGAAGATCGCCGATCCACTGACCGAGAGCGCACTTGCCATGCTTCCGGAAGCCCACCGGATTTTCGAAGCCCCCCTCCCACGCCCCCTCGGCGTGGTGCCCTTGCTGGAGGAGGGACGGGGCGCACTCGAGGAGGCCGACCGGCGGTATGGTTTTGGTCTGGCCGGGCAGGATCAGGACCATCTCCTGTCCGTTTATCGGCGGCTCGGCCGGAACCCCACCGATGCGGAGCTCATGATGTGGGCACAGATCCACTCGGAGCATTGCCGGCACCACCTGTTCCATTCACCGCTCGAGGTGGATGGGAAACGTCTGGACCGAACCCTCTTTTCCTGCATCAATGCGACCTACCGGAGCCATCACGGCCCCGTCCTTCTGGCCTACCGCGACAATGCGGCCGTGATCGAAGGAGGGACGGCGCGCCGGATCGGCGCCAGCATCGACGATCGCGTCTATCGGATGCACCGGGAACCCGTCCACGGCGTGATCAAGGTCGAGACCCACAACCATCCCACGGCCATCGCCCCGTTTCCGGGTGCGGCCACCGGGAGCGGGGGGGAGATCCGGGACGAGTCCGCAACCGGCCGGGGCGCCCGGCCGCGCGCCGGATTGTGCGGATTCACGGTTTCCGACCTCCACATTCCGGGACTGCCCCGTGCTTGGGAACGGAAGGATCCGGCCCATGTGCCGGGAATGGCCAGCGCCCTGGAAATCATGCGGGACGGACCGGTGGGCGCGGCATCCTACAACAACGAGTTCGGCAGGCCCAACCTGGCAGGCTATTTCAGGAGCTTCGAGTCGCCGGAAGGACCGGATTTCCTCTCCCGGGTGACCCATGGCTATGCCAAACCGGTGATGCTGGCCGGAGGGATCGGCTCATTACGGGGCCACGCCTGGCGCAAGCGCCCGCTCCGGCCCGGGCTTGCAATCCTCGTGCTGGGAGGACCGGGCTTCCTCATCGGTCTCGGCGGAGGATCCCAATCCTCACGGGCCGGGGGTCTCGCGGACGGGTTGGACTGGGCATCGGTGCAACGGGGCAATCCCGAGATGGAACGGCGGACCCAAGAGGTCATCGACCGGCTGGTCGCGCTCGGTCCCGACAACCCCGTGGTTTCCATCCATGACGTGGGTGCCGGCGGTCTGGCCAATGCCGTGCCCGAACTCGTCTGGTCCGGCCGGGTCGGTGCGGTGATCGATCTCGATGCAGTCCCGCGCGGGGATTCCGGTTTGTCGCCGATGGAGGTCTGGTGCAACGAGTCCCAGGAACGGTATGTGCTGGCGTTCCTGCCCGAGGCACTGCCGGTCCTGGCGACGATCGCGGGACGGGAGCGATGTCCCTGGGCCCGGATCGGGGAGACGACCGCCGAATCGCGCCTCGTCGTGCGCACGGGAACCCCCCCGCAGTGCGCGGTCGATCTGGATCTCGCGCTCCTGTTCCACGGGACCCGGAGGCGCAAGAGGAGGAGCGTGCTGCCGTCCGGTTGCCGGGAGGAGGGGGGGGACGGACTGGTCTGGGACCTGCCGGTTCCGGTCCTGCTCCGGGAGGTTCTCAAGGCGCCTTCGGTGGCCGACAAGAGCTTCCTCGTCACGATCGCCGACCGGACCGTCGGTGGTTTGTCGGTGCGGGATCCGATGGTGGGTCCCTACCAGGTTCCCGTGGCCGACGTCGCGGTGGTGGCCCGGGACTTCACCAGTCTCGGAGGCGATGCCTTCGCCCTGGGGGAACGTCCGCCGGTGGCGCTCATCGATCCTGCTGCCTCCGCCCGCCTGGCAGCGGCCGAGGCCCTGACCAACCTCATGGCGGCTTCCGTCCGCGGCCCCGAGGCCGTGGCGCTCTCGGCCAACTGGATGGCTGCCGCGGGCGATGCCCGGGAGGAGGGGGCGCTCTATGCCGCGGTGGACGCGCTCACGGCCTGTGCACAGGCCTGGGGGATTCCGATCCCCGTGGGCAAGGATTCACTCTCGATGAGGGTGCGGCTGCGGCAAGGGGGGACCGCGGAAGAAACCGAGATCCGCTCCCCCGTGACCGTGGTGGTTTCGGCCTTCGGACAGGTCCCGGATGTCCGCCGGACCCTCACGCCGGTTTTCGATCCTCAAGGGTCCCCCATCCTCGTCCTGGTCGAGCTCACGAGACGGCCCGGCCGGCTGGGTGGAAGCACGGCGGCGCAAGTGACGGGCCAGCTCGGAACCCGAGCGCCGGATCTTGAAGATCCGGGGATGCTGATCCGTTTCTGGCAGATCCTGAATCGCCTCCGGGAACGGGGCGGGGTTTGTGCCTACCATGACCGTTCGGACGGCGGCGCCTGGGTGGCTGCCCTGGAGATGGCCTTTGCCAGCCGTGCCGGACTCGACTTCGAGATTCCGCGGGAGGGCGAGTTTCTGCTCCGCTTCCTCCTTGATGAGGCACCCGGCGTGATTCTGGCCGTGGATCCTGCCCATGTGACGGAGATCCTGGCACTTCTGGAACGGGATGGTTTCGAAGGACAGGTCCACCGCCTGGCCACGGCCCATCCGGAGGACAGGATCCGGATCTGCTCTGGCTCCCATATCCCGTTCGAGGCCCGCCGCTCCGAGTTGCGCCGGATCTGGTCGGAGACCACCCATGCGATGAAACGGCTACGCGACGAGCCGGAATCGGCCGACCAGGAGGAGCTTGCGCGGGATGATCCGGACCGCTATCGTCTTTGGGCTTCGCCGGCGCCTGTCCGGAAAGTCTTCCGTCCCTCCCGTTCGAGCCGGCCCCGGGTGGCCATTCTGCGCGAGCAGGGTGTGAATGGACAGCTCGAGATGGCGGCTGCATTCATGGCGGCGGGTTTCCGGGCGTCCGACGTGCACATGAGCGATCTCGTCTCCGGTGACGAAACACTGGAGTCTTACGATGTCTTGGCTGCCTGCGGTGGCTTTTCCTACGGAGATGTCCTGGGTGCCGGGAATGGTTGGGCGCGGGCCATCCGTGATGATTCCCGGCTACGCGAGGGGTTTCGGGCATTTTTCGCCCGTCCCGGTACCCTGGCACTTGGAGTCTGCAATGGCTGCCAGATGCTGGCGGGACTCCGCGATCTCATTCCGGGCGCGGAGGACTGGCCCGAATTCAAGCCGAACCGTTCCGAACAGTTCGAAGCGCGTCTCGCCATGGTCCGGGTGGGTTCCCATGCTTCTCCCTGGCTCAGCGGTCTTGCGGGTGGGGAATGGCCGATCGTCATCTCCCACGGTGAGGGGCGAGCCTGGTTTGCGCCCGGGGATCTCGACCGTCTACGGGCCCGCGGGGGCGTTGCGCTCGAGTACCTGTCCGGGCGGGGGGAGCCGACCGAGGACTATCCGGCGAACCCGAACGGTTCCCCCGGTGGAGCCACCGCGTTCACGAACCGTGATGGCCGCGTCTTGATCGCCATGCCGCATTTCGAGCGTTCGTTCCGAACCGTCCAGCTCTCCTGGCATCCCGACGACTGGGGAGAGACATCCCCGTGGTTGGCACTCTTCGACAATGCCCGGCGTTTCGTCCTGAATGGCCGGCAGTGAGGCAAGACGTGAAACGGCGGCGGTAGAATGACGCCGGAGACCTGAACCCCCCTTTGATGTACTGCCTTGGGAGAGTCTGCCCATGCCCACCCGACACCGATCCATCACCCTCCGGGCGCCTCGGGGGCCCGAACGGAGCTGCGCCGGATGGGTCCAGGAAGCCGCCCTGCGCCTCATCCACAACAATCTCGATCCGGAGGTTGGCGAGAAGCCCGAGGAACTCGTGGTCTACGGCGGTATCGGCCGGGCGGCCCGGGACTGGGAGTCCTTCGACGCCATCGTTGCGACCCTGCGCAGGCTGGCCAACGACGAAACCCTCCTGATCCAGTCCGGCAAGCCGGTCGGTGTCTTTGAAACCCAGCCGGATGCGCCCAGGGTCCTGATCGCGAACTCCAACCTGGTCGGTCGCTGGGCGACCTGGGAACACTTCGAGGAACTCGACCGGAAGGGGCTCATGATGTTCGGGCAGATGACAGCCGGGTCCTGGATCTACATCGGTTCGCAGGGGATCATCGAGGGGACTTACGAGACTTTTGCACAGGCCGTGTCCCAGCATTATGGCGGGAATGCGACCGGCCGCTGGCTCCTCACCGCCGGACTCGGCGGGATGGGTGGCGCGCAGCCCTTGGCCGCCACGTTCGCCGGCCTGTCCTCCCTTGCGGTTGAGGTCGACGAAAGTCGCATCCGGAGGCGGCTTGCGAGCGGATACCTGGATCGGGTCGCAACCGGACTGGATGAGGCACTCGGATGCATCGAAGAAGCCCGCACCCGGGGTCGGCCGGTCTCCGTGGGTCTGCTCGGCAATGCGGCCACGCTCTTCGAGGCGATGGCCCAGAAGGGGATCCGACCGGATCTCGTCACCGACCAGACCTCGGCCCACGATCCTCTCAACGGCTATATCCCGGTCGGGCTTTCCCTGCAAGAAGCTGCGGCGCTCCGGAAGACGGATCCGAACGAGTACCGGAGGCGGGCCCGCGAGTCGATTGCCCGTCACGTGCAGGCCATGCTGGAGTTCCATGACCAGGGGGTTCCGGTTTTCGATTATGGCAACAACATCCGGGCCGAAGCCCGTGAGGCCGGTGTCGATCGGGCCTTCGACTTCAAAGGCTTCGTCCCGCTCTACATCCGTCCCTTGTTCTGTGAGGGGTTGGGACCCTTTCGCTGGGTCGCCCTGTCCGGAGACCCTGAGGACATTGCCAAGACCGATGCCAAGGCCCGCGAACTTTTCCCCGACAACACAAGGCTCAACCGCTGGCTCGACATGGCCCAGGCGCGCATCCGGTTCCAGGGCCTGCCGGCCCGGATTCTCTGGCTGGGGTACCGGGAACGGGACCGCTTGGGTCTCGCTTTCAATGAGATGGTCGCCCGGGGCGAGCTCAAGGCCCCGATTGCCATCGGCCGCGATCACCTGGATGCGGGTTCCGTAGCTTCTCCGTACCGGGAGACGGAAGCCATGCGTGACGGTTCCGATGCCGTTGCCGACTGGCCGATCCTGAATGCGTTGCTCAATGTGGCCTCGGGTGCCTCGTGGGTCAGTTTCCATCACGGGGGGGGCGTGGGCATGGGCTACGCCCTGCATGCCGGTCTGGTCGTGGTCTGTGATGGTTCACCACGGGCCGCCCGTGCTCTTCGCCTCGCCCTGACCAATGATCCCGGAACCGGGGTGATGCGTCATGCGGATGCGGGTTATCCGCGGGCGCTCGAGGTCGCCCGCGAACGGGGACTGGACCTGCCGATGGTTGATGGAACCCGGCCTTCCCGCCGTCCGGGATGAGGCCGGTTCCCCCTACAACGGGTTCGGGGTCCGACCCGGAGCCCCGGCTGCCGGGTACGGCCCGGGCCCTGATCGCCCTGCGGGGTGCCCGCAGCCTGGGTCAGGGGGCGTTTTTCGTCGACCTCGCCCTTTATCTCGCGCATCTCGGATGGTCCGGTACCCAAATCGGTCTCGTGCTCACGGGTGGCGGCCTCTTTACTGGCGCGCTCTCACTCGGGGTCGGGTTCTCGAGCGACCGCCTGACGCGCAAGCCCTTCATCGTCGCGAACGAGTGCCTGACTTTCGCCGCTGCGGTGACTGCTTTCCTGGCACAAACTCCCTGGCTGCTCGCGATCCCCATCGTCTTGGCCGGGTTCGGGCGCGGGGCCAACGGGTCGGCCGGCCCCTTTGCGGCGGCGGAACAGGCCTGGCTCGCCCACCTGATCCCCCCCAAGCGGCGGGGACGGATTTTCAGCCTCAATACCGCGACGGGCTTCTTCGGCATGGGGGCCGGGGCCCTGATCGCGATTTTTCCCGGCGTGGCAGGCCTGGGTCTTCTCGGTTATCGCCTGCTTTTCATCCTGCCGATGGCATCCAGCCTGTTCAATCTCACTGTCCTGTCCTTTCTCCGGGAAGTCCGGCCGCCACCCCAAGCCCCGGCTCCCGTTCACCACGTCCGGGCGCAGCGGAGGAAAGAGAACCGGAATCTCACCCGTCTCGTGCTCCTCAACTCGGTGAACGGTTTTGCCGTGGGATTGATCGGGCCACTCATGTCCTACTGGTTGGCGGTCCGCTTCGGCGTGGGTCCTGCGGCCATCGCTCCCGTGATGGGGTTGGCCTTTGCCGTGACCGGCGTGTCTTCGCTGGTCACGGGACGCCTGACGGAGCGGCTCGGACTCGTCCGCTCGGTGGTGAGCCTGAGAAGTCTCGGGCTCATCCTGCTCGCCATCCTGCCCCTCATGCCCACCTATGCCCTGGCCGCACTCGTCTACTTCATCCGTTCGGCACTGAACCGGGGATCCGTGGGGGCCCGCCAGGCCGTCGTCATGTCACTTGTGGGGGATGAGCGCCGCGGATGGGCCACGAGCCTCAACGCCACGTCCTTCCAGTTTCCCCAGGCCATCGGTCCCGTGCTTGCGGGCACCCTGATCGAACAGGGCGACCTCATCCTGCCGTTCTATCTGGCCTTCGTCCTGCAACTCGTCTATGTGGCGGGATACTGGCGCCTGTTTCGTCATCTCGAGTCCGGCCCGGCTCCAGCTCCATAGAGCGGCCGTGCCCGGATGGCGGTCCGGAGCAGCCATTTTTCACCCCGTTCGATCGGGCAGCCCTCGTGGCGACTCCGTGGATCGGGTTGCCCGTCCGAGCGCACATTGCCGTGCCACACGCCGAGACCCTCTCGACCCCGAACCTTGAGGCCGGTTTCGGGATAATGGGTCTCCCCGCCCGCTTCTGGTGCACGAAGGTAGATCAGGAAGGTGCCGACGCGCTGTCCACCGGGATCACCCGACCGGGCGTACTCCTCGAGACGGGCGGCATCAAAGTAATCGACGTGTTCGGCGTAACGGTGCCCGGTCCGGTAACGGAGAACCGAAAAGGGTTCGATCCGTTCCGGGGGGATGCCGAGGACGGCGGACACGCGTGCGGCAATCCAGTGGATGGTCAGATCGGCTTGCGGCAGTCGCAGCATCGCCACTTCCCCGCTGAAGGCATCGTTTTCGTTGGACAAGGTATCTTTCACTTTCCCGCTGGCAGGTCCGAGATCATGCCAGACGAGTTCCATGACGTGGGCCAGTGTTTCGGGGTCGAGGAAGTCGGGGTATTCGCGGACCTGCGGGCTCATCGAGCGTTCGACGGTGGTGGGAAGCGGTGTGACCGAGCGCGGCAGGGCTTGATGTGCATCCGAGAGCGGTCCGAGATCGGGGAGGGGATCCAGCACGAGGGCTGGCCTTTGGATCATCCGCCGCCAGTGTTCGAGAGCCAGGGCATTGAGGAAGCCGGGACGTCCGAGTTCCAGTGCCTGCCGGGCCTCGAGTTCTCCTACGGCTGTCTCAAAGCCGGTCCGGTGCCGTTCCAGCTGGTTGCCGAGTGCAAGGGCAGCCTCCCGTTGTTCCCGCGTGAGTTCGGAACCGCTTCGTTCCAGGAGGTCTCCCGACAAGGGGTACCCCAATGCTGCGGCTTGGCTGGCGAGCGCGTGGGTTGCCACGGGGTCGATGGGCGGGTTCCGTGACAGGTCAAGGGCGGCACTGAAATATCCTCTGGGGTAGGCCAAGGCGACCTGCCAGAGGCGGGCCCTGCGGGCCAGGACCGGGTTGGGCGGCAGACCGATGCCGTGATCCAGGCAGAAGGCCAGATGACCGAATCCCACGGGATAGCCGAGTTCGGCCGTTTTCCCATACAAGGACACGGCGAGTACCGGATCTTCCGGGCAACCCCAGCCGAGGAGGGAGAGATCCCCCAGCCGGTCGAGAGCGGCAGGGAGGTTTGCCTGGGCGGCGGCCTGATAGGCGGTAACCGCCCGTGCCAGGGATTCCGGGCCGGTGATGCGCTGGCTGTGGAAGTCCCCGAGGACAAGCGGAGCCAAGGGGTGTCCTGCCCGCCCGGCTGCATCGATCCACTGGAGCCCTTCCGTTTCCGTCTGCTCTCCATGCCGGCTTTGGGACAAAAGGGACTGGCCCAGTGCCAGCATGGCCTCGGGATCCCCCCCACGTGCCCGTTCCTCGAGGACCTGGTCGTTGGTGGGGCTCATGACCAGTCCTCCGTCTCCCCGGATGCAGGCCAGAGTCCGGCCCAGGTCATAGGATCAGCTACGAGATCAGCCAGGGAGCGGATGTCTCGATCGAGACGGCGATCCCCGGTGTGGGCGGGAACCCGTTCGCGGGCTTTCCGGTAGAGTGCCTCCAGCGGAGGCGTGGTGGTCAGCGGGCGCAGGCAGTCCAGGGCCGCAGCCGCGGCGAGCCACTCGATGCCGAGAATCGTGGAAACATTGCGGGCGATCATGAGCAGTTTGTAGCCGGCCCAGGGAGCCATGCTCACGTGGTCTTCCTGGCCGGCCGAGGTCGGAAGCGAGTCGATCGTCGCAGGGTGGGCCAAAGTCTTGTTTTCGGAAGCCAGGGCGGCTGCGCTCACGTGGGCAATCATGAAGCCCGATTCAACCCCCGGCTCCCGTGCCAGAAAGGGCGGCAGTTTCGGGTTGACCTGGCGCATGAAGAGGTCGATGCGTCGCTCGCTCTGGGCTCCGATTTCCGAAAGGGCGATGGCCATGAAGTCGGCCTGCGCCGCGACCGGCTCGGCGTGGAAGTTTCCGCCCGAGAGAATCGTCTCCCCGAAGACCAGGGGATTGTCGGTCACCCCGTTCATTTCCCGGGTGAGAACCATCCGCGCCTGTTCCAGGGTTTCGGCTACCATGCCCAAAACCTGGGGGAGGCAGCGGACGGCATAGGGATCCTGCACCCGGTCACAGTCCCGGTGGCTTTCATGAATCGCCGACTCGGTGAGCAGGGCTCGGAGGTGATTGGCAACCCGGATCTGCCCCTTTTGTCCACGGGCTTCATGGATCCGGGCGTCGAAGGGAGCATGACTCCCACACAAAGCCTCTGTGCTCAGGGCACCGATGGCGGTCGCTCCGGCCAGTAGTGTCTCCCCCTGAAGGTACCCCTCGAGGGCGAGGGCCGTGGACAGTTGGGTGCCGTTCAGGAGGGCGAGAGCTTCCTTGGCCTCGAGCGTGAGGGGAGGGAGACCCGCGGCCTGGTTGACCTCCGGGCCTTCGAGCCGACGCCCGTCCTGGGTGGCCTCCCCCTCGCCGATCAGGGCGAGGACCAGGTGAGCCAGCGGGGCGAGATCGCCCGAGGCACCGACCGATCCCCGTTCGGGAATTTCCGGCAGCACATCGTGGTTCCAGAAGGCCAGGAGTTGATCGACCACGAGGCTCCGGACACCGGAAAGGCCGAGCGCCAGGCTGTTGGCCTTGAGAAGAAGGATGCGTCGAACGAGTTTTGGGGCGAGGGCGGGGCCGATTCCCGTGCTATGACTGCGCGCCAGGTTGTATTGCAGTTCTTCGATCCGGCGGTTGCCGATGTGCCGGTTGGCGAGTGCTCCAAACCCCGTATTGAGACCGTAATAGGGTCGCTCCGACTGGGCCAGCCGTCTCACCGTGGCGGCGCTTTCCTCCATGTGCCGACGGGCAGCATCTGCGAGCGCGAGTTGCGGATGCCGGGTTTCCCAGGCTCGCAGGGTGGCGAGGTTCAGTTGACCACCTTCGAGGATTTCACTCTTCATCGTCTTTCTCCCCGATAGAAACTCATGACTGGACGGCACCCTCCCGGAGCGTAGAGCAGGGATTCCGGCCGGCCCAGGTCCCAGAGGTTGAAGTCGGCGCTCTGGCCGACCGCGAGGGTTCCGAAGTCCGGTCGGGGATCCAGGGCGCGGGCGGCGTTTTTGGTGATTCCGAGCAGGGCCTCGGTCGGTGTGAGCGAGAAATGCCGGACGGCCTCCTGGGCCGCGCGGAGCAGGCTTGGATCCGGTGCGGTTCCAGGATTGAGGTCGGAGGCAATGGCAATCGGCACTCCTGCCTTTCGCAGAGCGTCCACGGGGGGTTTCCGGGACTGTCCCAAAAACAGGGCCGCAGTCGGTAGGAGGACGGCGACGGTTCCGCTTCGCGCAAGTGCCGCGACATCGTCCGGACCGCTTTCGTCCAGGTGGTCGCAGGACAATGCTCCCCAGTCCGCGGCCCGAACGGTCGCGCCGAGCCGAGCCCGCTGGTCGGTATGGGCATGGAGCGAACAGGAAAGCGTTTTGGCCTTGTCGAACAGGCGGTCGAGGTGTTCGGGACCGAAAGCGATGGTATCGACATAAATGTCGACGGCACGGGTGAGCCCGGATTCGAGGCAGGCTGGCAGCATGTCCTCCCTCACCCGCTCCAGATAGCGGGACGGGTCCTCCCCCGGGGGCGGGACATGGGCGCCGAGGAAGGTCGGTACAATACGGCTCTTGAGGATGGGGCCGAGTGCCCGGGCGGCTTGGAGCAGGCGCATCTCGGTCTCGCGTTCGAGTCCGTACCCGCTTTTGACCTCGAGCGTCGTCACCCCTTCGGCAATGAGCGGAACCGCATGCTGGACCCCGAGATCGATCAGTTCTGCGAGAGAGGCCCGGCGGGTGGCATGGACCGTGTGGAAAATCCCGCCGCCCGCCTTGTGCTGGGCTTCGTAGCTCTGTCCGGAAAGACGGGCGAGGTACTCATCCAGCCGGTCCCCTGCATAGATGGCGTGGGTGTGGCAATCCACAAATCCCGGGAGGAGCAGCCGGCCGCGTCCGTCGAGGTGCCGTCGGCGGGGGGCTTCGGGAGGAGGGGCCAGGGTGGCGATTCGTCCGTCCTGGATGCCGATGGCGGTTTCGGGCCGGCAGGAAAGGTCCTGTTCACAGGAGCAGATCCGGACATTGTCGATGACGAGATCAAACATGGATGAGCGGGCATCTCCCGGCCGGCGGCTCGCGTTCCGCTATGTTCTCACATCCGGAGGATGGCTTCGGGACCAGTCCATCGGGATCGATGGGGCCGGGCGGATTTTGGATCTCGCTCCGGCGAGCGGACCCTGGGATGGATGGATGGCCGTGCCCGGCATGCCGAACGGCCATAGTCACGCCTTCCAGCGGGCACTGGTCGGTCTGGGAGAAAAGGCGCAGGGCGCGGCTGATTTCTGGAGCTGGCGCGCACTCATGTACCGGGTGGCGGGGCAGATGGAGCCCGAGGCACTGGAGTCGCTTGCGGTCCTCGCCTATACGGAGATGCTGGCCGCCGGATTTACGGCGGTCGCCGAGTTTTTTTACCTCCACCATGAGGTGGATGGAACTCCCGGAACGGCCATGGCCGAGGCCGTGATCCGGGCGGCCCGGACCTCCGGAATCCGCCAGCGGCTGGTCCTTGCGTATTACGAGCGGGGGGGGATCGACCGGCCACTGGAGCCGGTGCAACGGATGCGCTTCGCCCACCCGTCACCCGCGGCCTTTGCGGACTACGCCCAATCACTTGCGGATCATCCCCTCGCGATCGCGGCGCACTCGATCCGCGCGGTCTCGCCTGATTCCTTGGTCCGTTGTGGTCTCCTCGCCGCCGAGCTGGCCGAAGGCCTGTTCCATATTCATGTGGCCGAACAGGAAAGCGAGGTGGTCCAGTCACGCTCTGCCTACGGGGTCGGACCCATCGCCCATCTCTCCCGGCTCGGGCTCGTGGGGCCGGGGCTTCAGGCGGTCCATGCGACCCACGCCGATGCCGCGGAACGCGCCCTGCTCGTCGAACAGGGCGCGAATGTGGTGCTTTGCCCGATCACGGAGGCCTACCTGGGCGATGGACTGTTTCCAGCGGGTGAGCATCTCGCACGCAAGGGATCTTGGGCAGTGGGTTCGGATGCCAATGTCCGCCTGGATGCTTTGGAGGAGCTCCGTCTTCTCGAATACGGTCAGCGCCTCTGCCACCGGCAACGAGGCAATCTGGCGGATCGCTCGGGTCTGGCCACCCGGCTCTGGCAGGAAGCCGCCCAAGGAGGGGCACGGGCCGTCGCTTTCCCCGTTGGCCGGATCGAACCGGGTGCCCTTGCCGATTTTGTGGTGCTCGAGGATGTCTCCCTGTTCGGCGGAGGGGATCCGGAGCTTGGGCTGGATGCCTTTCTTCTGGGCGGATCGCGCGAGAGTATCCGGCGGGTCTATGTCGGTGGGGAACTCCGGTGGCCGATCGACCCCGTGCGGTACGAGACGATCCGGAGGGAAGCGGGTGGCTGGATCACGCGTATGCGCGAGGCAGTGACCCGTGGGTGATTTCAGGATCGAGCTTGAGGGAGAGCCCTGGCGGCTGCGCCCGGCCCAAAAACCCATCCGGCCCATCGTCGCCTCAATCCCTCATGCCGGGGTCTCGGTTCCACGGGCCATCGCCACCCGTTTTGCCTCGAGCACGATCGCCGGATTACCCATGACCGACTGGTACCTCGACGAGCTCTACGATTTCTTGCCGGAACTGGGCATTGTCACCTTGATTGCCACGCAAAGCCGCTTTGTGGCTGATTGCAACCGGCCGCCCGCGGGGGAGGTTCTGTATCCCGGACGCTTCGAGACGGGACTCGTCCCGACCCAGACCTTCGATGGCGATCCGGTCTGGACGGAGCGCCCGGATGCCGCGTGGATCGAGGAGGTCCGGCTTCGGGTCTGGCAACCCTACCACGACCGCCTTGCGGCCCTGCTCGACCAGTGGCAACAGCGTTTCGGTTCGGTTGTTCTTCTGGATCTGCATAGCGTGAGCTCGCTCCCGAACCGGATTGCCCCACAACTGGCGGAGGAGATTTTTCTCGGGGACCGGGAGGGTCGCAGTGCGGGGCACCTGCTTCGGGAAACCATCCATCAAGCCTACGTGCAGGCAGGTTTCACGGTCTCCGTGAACCACCCCTACAAGGGTGGTTACATCACCGACCACTACGGCCGCCCGCCTGCTGTCCAGGCACTCCAGATCGAGATGGCGGAGCGGGTCTATCTCGACGAGCAAAAACCCGGGAGCCGGGATCCTGTGCTTTGGCTGACAGCCTGTGAACGGATCCGGAGTGTCTGGGAAGACTTCGTTCCGGCATTCGACTGACGAACGGGTGGGGAGGATCCGCGCAATCCGAGCGGGAGCCACGGTGAACCCGGAAACGGCAAGGACGGGTATGTGTCGAGTGATTGGCCTCTCTGGCTCGTTCCTGCAAGGCCCTCCGTCGCCTCCTGCCTCGGCCACCACGGGTACTGCCCTCCCACAAAACGGTTCGGAGCTCGAGGCCGGCTGTGCCCAAGCCCAGAAGGATCGCAACCCCTTCTCCCGAACCGAGCGGCCTCCACCCTCGCCTCGGGCAACCCACTTCGTGATTTTTGCCCCACCAGCAGAAACCCGGGTGCCAAGGGGGTTGGGTGGACGCATACTCAGGACTTGCCTCGGGTCCTGCCCATCGTGTACGATAAACAGTTCGAGTTGCTTGATTTTCCACCGGTTCGGCAATGGGTGAGGTCTGGTTTTCATGAAAAGCTATATGGCACATGCCGGTCAGGTCGATGCCCGGTGGTACGTCGTCGATGCGGCGGGAGTCCCGTTGGGCCGTCTCGCGACCGAGCTGGCTCGCCGGCTACGGGGCAAGCACAAGGCCATCTATACACCACATGTGGACACGGGCGATTTTCTGATTGTGGTCCATGCGGAACAGGTGCTTTTGACCGGTCGGAAGAAAGACGAGAAGCGCTACCATCGTCATTCCGGCTACATTGGCGGGCTCAAAACGGTCACTTTCGAGGAGATGCGGGCCCGTCATCCGGAACGGATCATTGAAGAGGCGGTCCGGGGCATGCTTCCCAAGAACCCTCTCGGTCGGGCCATGATCCGGAAGCTCAAGGTTTATGCCGGAGACCGGCATCCTCATTTGGCCCAGTCTCCCAAAACACTGACGGTCGGTAGGGTATCTGCCCGAGCCGCCAGCATTTCCTGAGGAGAATGAAGGTGGTTGAAGACAAGGGTGTACTCGGTTATGGAACGGGCCGTCGCAAGACCTCGAAGGCACGGGTTTTCCTGAGACGCGGCAAGGGAGAGATCCGGGTGAACGAGCGTTCCCTGGAGGACTATTTCGGCCGGGAAACGGCCCGCATGATCATTCACCAGCCGATCGATCTGATCGAGTTCAAGGACCGGCTGGATATCGAGGCGACCGTAACGGGTGGGGGCTTGACCGGCCAAGCGGGAGCGGTCCGGCTGGGCTTGGCCCGGGCTCTGGTGCAGTACGATGAAACGCTCAAACCGCGTCTCAAAGCAAACCACCTCCTGACCCGCGATCCCCGTGCGGTCGAGCGTAAGAAAGTCGGATTGCACAAGGCCCGTCGGGCGACGCAGTTCTCGAAACGCTGAGGCGCTTGGGGGATCGTCTAGCGGTAGGACAGCGGACTCTGACTCCGCGAACCCAGGTTCGAATCCTGGTCCCCCAGCCAAACCTGTTTTTAAGCCATCTCCGCGCCTTGGGCGGCTTCGCTGCGCACGCAGCAGCGCCAGTTTAGCCAACCGATCAAAAGCTTTTTTGTACACGACTACACGACGGCCGGTGTGCCCCGCTGCTCTTGTGTGGTTCGAAAGTGGAAAATTCAGCAGCCTCTGCTTCTCTTTGGCAGGCTGGGCCACGAAGAGCTGATGGGCGTTTTGAGCCCCAGGTTAGAAGGGCGGCCGGACCCTTTTCTCCGTGAACGTTTTTGGTGATTCCCCAAGTGATTTCGTTGTTTTGGGTTGCATGCAACTGGCCATTGATCTTTGCATTTTGCCTTCACACTATGGAAAGGGAATGGCGTAAACGGATCGCCGCTCGTTCACTGTTCCGCCTCACGGCATCCGCGCCACATCTAAAAAGCGTAACATGCTGGGATCTGCTGCAACTGGGAGCAGCCCGGTTCCACTTTGAGATGCTCTGTCCAAATTCTGTGGACCACCCAACGGCCTGTTAAGCAGTACTGAAAAACCGGGGTGGAGGTTTTGTAACATGGCGAAGCTGGTGTACGAACTGAACCAGTCCCTGGACGGGTATGTGGACCACCAGAAGATGGGGCTGCCCCGTCCCGCTCTCTTCCGTCACTTCATCGGGCGGGTGCGCGGCTTGACCGGTATGGCATACGGTCGCGGCATATACGAGGTGATGCGTTATTGGGACGATGACCTTCCAGATTGGAATGCGGAGGAACGCGACTTCGCTGTGGTATGGCGGGCCCAGCCGAAGTGGGTTGTATCGCGATCCTTGAAGTCGGTTGGTCCCAACGCCACCCTCGTCGAGAGCGACCTGGAGGCGGCGATACGCGGGCTCAAGATTGAGCTAGGCGGGGAGATTGTAGTTGGCGGACCCGTTCTGGCCGGAAGCCTGACTGACTTTGGTCTTATTGACGAGTATCGAATCTACCTCCACTCCATCGTGCTCGGTCGTGGCAGACCGTTCTTCACCGGCCCCCGACCACCACTTCGCCTGGTAGCCAGTGATCCGGTTGCCGAGGACGTGATCAGGCTGACGTACGTTCCTGCTTGACAGGCTGCTGAATAAACCTGGTATTTCTGGCAAATTGCGCAATATGGTAGCTTTTGGGCAGAAGGATCGTGGGCTGAGAATCATTGGGCAGATTCCAGTGCACCCATAGCTATTGCGCTTGGCAGTACTGGGCCCTACGCTCACGCAATCCGCGTAAATATCGGCTCACCGGGTTGTGACTCAGCCTTGTGATCCTGGTGATTGGTTGGCATCCCGATCCCAGGCAGACAGGCGCACCAGACAGTGAAACCAGGCCTCCGGGATTCGTGGGCGCCACTCACAACCGTGGGGCTGGCGGTCTTGGTGAATTCCTTGAATCTGCCTCAACAGGTGCTGGTTCTGACGCTGACGGGGGATTCTCTGCCCTTCCTGTCCAGCCATAGTAGGCAGTGCCGATACTGCAGGCAACGATTCATCAACCGAACGGGAAACTGCTTGCGACAACGTCGGAGCGCCGAATCCTTCAGGAAACCCCCTGGAAAAGAATGCTTTGCTTCGCGAAAAAATCCCGCTCCTTAATATCTCCTGGTATCGGAAGGGTCAGCCACAACGGGGTAAAATCACCTGGCCGGTTTCGAGTTATCAGCTGCCGTAAATGAGTAGTGATCGGAGGAAAATTCGGTGAAACGCAAAATTCTCAAGAACGTTCGCGGACAAACCATTGGCCTTGTCGACGAGGATGAACAGGGTCGAAAACTCGGAAAGGACGTCCACGGAAAGCTTGTGGGCCGTTATGAGCCCAAGAGCGATCAAACCTATAACGTGGAAGGCCAACTGAAAAGCCACGGTGACACCCTGTCGTCACTGATTACTGACGATTGGAAATCTGGTTGAGGGCGACTTTCCCTCAATGATGCAAATCTAGAAATCGGGCCGTTCGAGGCTTTCCACTGTTGAGGACCCGCCAGCCACGAAAATGATGTCAGGAACCCGGTGGGCAAAAATACCCGATTCGATGACTCCTGGAATCGACTTGAGCTGGATCTCCATGCGCGGGGGATCGTTCAGGGGCAAATGGAGGATGTCCAGGATCTGGTTCCCATTGTCCGTGAGGTAATGCTCCCGCAAGGCCGGTGCCCCGCCCAGACGAACGATCTGGCGGGCCGTGAAACTGCGGGCGAATGGTAGGACCTCAACCGGAACCGCTACCGAATCCGCCAAGCGGTCAAAGCGTTTTCGGCTATCCACGACGACCACGAATTTCCGGCTCGCCGTCGCGAGTATCTTCTCCCGCAGAAGTGCCCCGCCATGGCCCTTGATGAGACGGAAATGGGGGTCGAAAGCGTCCGCGCCGTCCACGTAAAGGTCGACATCGCCCGTCTCGTTGAGGTCGAGAACCCGGATGCCAGCCTGTCGCAGCAGGGCTGCGGTCTGCTCCGAACTGGCGACGGCAGCCTCGAAGTGAGTTTGGATGCCCGCCAGACCCTCGATGAAGTAGCGGATGGTGGATCCGGTTCCGACGCCCAGGAAACGGACGTCGCGGACCAGGGCGAGTGCAGCCTCGGCGGCCCGGCGCTTGGACGCGTCAGCGGCAGGGGGGGTCTCCTCGGGGCTCGGGGTCATTGGAGTCTGCGGATCAGACAGTCGGGCGGAAAAAAGCGCTGGGCCGAACTCTTGGTCAACCCAGCGCCCCAGTTTCCTATCCGATCAGAAAATTGCGCTGATCGAGGTTTCACCACTTTCGAAGACCGAAGTCTTGGGCTCCGGGGTAAAAACCGGACGCAGACCCGATCCCGTGGAATGTTTTTTGGCCGGTTTCCGGGCCGGTTTTTTCTTCACCGTCGAGGTTTTCCGGCTAGATGCCTTTTTTTTTACGCTGCTCTTTTTGGGCTTGGCCGCAGCCTTTTTGGGCTTGGCCTTGCTACGAGAAGCCGCTTTTTTCTTCTTCGCGGGAGCCTTTTTCTTGGCTACCGCTTTCTTCTTGGCGACAGGCCGGCGACGGGCCGCAGTTTTGGCCTTGTGGGCCGGCTTACGGCGGGCGGCAGGCTTTTTCTTCGCCACTGCACGCTTCTTGGTCACTTTACGTTTCATCATCGCGGAATCTCCGCTGGGTAACAACACGTGGAGAGTATATCCAATTAAAAAAAAAAATCAGGTTTTTTTTTGTTTTGGGTTTTTCTTTTCTCCGGACCTTGGGTGCTGAGGGATCTCAAAGCGGAAAAAGTCGGGTTTGGGCGAGGAGGTGGGTCCATTCCGAGGGACTGACCGGCAGGATGGAGAGACGATTGCCGAAGCGGAGCAGTCGGAACTCTTGGAGTTCAGGATCGCCACGCAGATGGCTGAGCAGGAGGACGGGGCAAAGGCGGGCAGTCAGCCGGACATCGACCGCGTACCAGCGGGGTTGTCCTGGAAGGTTCCGGGGATCCCAATAGGGACTTTCCGGATCTGATGCCGTGGGATCCGGATAGCCTGCCCGAACCACCTCCATCAGCCCCACGATTCCCGGCTGCTCACAGCTTGAGTGGTAGAGAAAGACCGGGTCACCCACCTGGATCTGGTCCCGAAGCAGATTCCGGGCCTCATAGTTCCGGACACCATCCCAACGTGCCACCCGTCCGGGCAAGGCCAGCAGATGGTCCAGCCCGAACTCCTGTGGTTCCGATTTAAAAAGCCAGTAAGACATGGAATTGCTTCCCGAAATCCTCACTCCAGATCCGGCCAAGAAGGATGGAAGCAACCGTTGTGGTACCAGCCCCGGTCGGTGACCACCCAGTCCAGGGGGACATCCCAAGGCGCTTCCGGAATCAAACCGACCCGTTGCCGGTCGTGAGCGACACCAATGCGGAGGGGTCTGATTGGTCCCTCCCGTCCTTTCTCCAGGGTCCGGTCGTAAAAGCCGCCGCCCGTACCCAGTCGTCGTCCCCACGAGTCAAACGCCCGAAGCGGGATCAGAATCGCGCCGAGCCGTTCAGGGGGAAGAGTCTGCCCGGTCGCAGGTTCGGGAATTCCGAAGCGATTGGGCCTGAGTCCGGCTTCCGGTTCCCACGAGACAAACTCGAGACTCTCGCCCTGAACACGAGGGAGATAGACATGGAGACCGAAGGGTGGACTCGGGTTCCCCAGTCCGGTAAAGCCATTCGGATCGATTTCACCCCGCACCGGGAGGTAGCTCGCCAGGTGACCGTCGGACATATCGTGGAGGAAGGGTGTCAGTTGCGCGGCCAGGTGTCTTGCGGCAACCCCCTGGGTTTCGGCATCGAAATGCCGGATCAGGTCTTTCATGCGTGAACGGAGCGCCTCCCGGCACGATTGATCCGTCTCCGGAAGAGGGACATCTCCCGCTTGCGCCGTTACCGGCCTTTGCCCTTGAACCTGAGGTTCAGGTGGAGGCTTCGAGGCCATCTTCAGGCTCCCCGCTCAGGGACGGGTCTGCACAACAACGACCTGTCGGCTTCCGGGATGGATCATTAGGCTCGAAGAGAATCCCAGCCCGTATCGAGCGCAGCAGGAGACGTCGTATCCATGATGCACCGGCTGTCGGGTATTTACAAGAGGCAGCGGGCTTGTCCTGATTGGTGTGGCCCGACTGAGGTTGCCGGGCCATTCCTAGAGAGAGGCGGTGAGCTCCAAATTCAGGCGATGGAGCTGTTCGAGCCAACGGTCGGACTCCGGTCCCTCCCGCCGCCTGGCCTCCAGTAATTGGTGAGCGAGGTCCAAACCCACCATGATGGCAATCCGGTCAAGACCCACGAGCTTCCCTTCGTTCCTGAGCTTTTGCATCTCATCGTTCAGGAAGGTCGCTGCCTCGAGCAGCGCCAAGCGCTCGTTCTCCGGACAGTTCACCTGGAACTCGCGGTCAAGGATGCGGATTCGGACGGGGGTGGCAGTCACCGTTCGTTTTCGAGTGATTTGAGACGATGAATCATGGACTCCACCCGGAAACGGACATCATCACGGTTGTGTAAAAACGTCGCCCGCTCCTGTGCCAGCTCTGCCAGTTTGGTCCGCAGGGAACGGTTTTCCTGTTGCAGTTGGTTCCTTTCGGCAAGCAGGAGATGGACGGACCGCTCCAAGCTTGCGAGTTCTTCTTGCCAGTTCATATTGCCTCCGGAAGAACTTCACTATACAACAAATCCGGATGGAGACGAGCGGGTTCATGGGCCCCTGCATGCTAAAATCGGCCCATGCAGGCGTCCGATGCCCGGGACAACGGGTCATGAGCAATACCAGCCGAGGCAGGGAATCCGGGCAGATTCCGATGCACCAGTTGCAGGGAGAGGTGTGCGGCTTGCTCTGTGCAGGCTGGACACCGGAGGAAAACGACCCACATGCGAGCGGGGGTTCCCGTTCTCTGGCGCCCCTGGAGTGGGGGAATTCCGAGTGGGATTTCTGGCGGGCCCAAGGCCCCCTGTGGGCCCAGCAACTGGCACGCGGCCAGCTCGACTTTGATCTCGGCCTGCCCGACGATGAAGAAGCATTGGAGACCCGGGTCAAGGCCTTGGCTTGCTGGGTGGATGGCTTTCTCTCGACCTTGGGTGAGGTGGGATCCGGGTTCCCCAGGACGGGTGAGGGTCGCGAGGTGCTTCGGGATCTGGCCGAGATCAGCCGCGTGGCACCCCCGTCGGCCGCCACGGAGAACGATGAAAGGGACTTCCTGGAAGTTGCCGAGTACGTGCGCATGGCGGTCCAGTTTTTGTACGATGAACGCCGAGGGGCAACCGCGTCCCCGGCATCCGAGGAGTCCCCGCATGAACCACCATGAAGAATGGGCGCGTCGCCGACGTGCCCTGTTGCGTGAAATGGGCCGGAATGCGATTGCGATCCTGCCCGGAGCCAATGAAAAAATCCGGAACCGGGATGTGGTCCACCGCTTCCGCCAGGACAGTGATTTTCTCTACCTGACCGGTTTCGAGGAGCCGGGGGCCGTCGCGGTTTTTGTGCCCGGTCGTCCGGAAGGCGACTATCTCCTGTTCTGTAATCCGCGGGATCGTGAGCGCGAGACGTGGACGGGCCGACGAGCCGGTCCCGAGGGAGCCGTAGAGCGGTATGGGGCAGACCAGGGGTTTGCGATCACCCAGCTGGACGCCGAGATGCCGCGACTGCTTGAGGGTGCAGAGCGGATCTTTTATACCATGGGTCAGAATGAGGCTTTCGACCATCGGGTGATCGACTGGGTCAACAAGCTGCGGGCTCGCGCTCGTTCGGGGGTGGCTTCCCCCGAAACCTTCATCTCGCTTGAACCCATCGTTCATGAGATGCGCCTGTTCAAGTCCAAGGCGGAAATTGCCGAGATGCGCAAGGCGGCCCGGGTCAGTGTTGCCGCCCACCGGCGCGTGCTTCGGACCATTGCCCCAGGCCTCCATGAATATGACGTCGCGGCCGAGGTTCTGCACGAGTTCCTGCGGTCCGGGTGCGAGGAAGCGTACGGCACAATTGCCGGAGCTGGGGCCAATGCCTGTATCCTGCATTACACCCAGAATTCGGAACCACTCAGGGATGGGGATCTCCTGCTTCTGGATGCCGGTTGCGAATCCCGGGGTTATGCTGCGGACATCACCCGGACCTTCCCGGTGAACGGCCGGTTCAGTCCGGAGCAGCGTGCGGTCTACGATGTCGTGCTCGCTGCCCAACAGGAGGCGATCGCGACCTGCCGGAGGGGACGACACTGGAATGAACCCTATGAGGCCACGGTCCGGATCATCACCCAGGGACTCGTGCACCTGGGGTTGCTCCAGGGTCCGGTCCGGGAACTGGTTCGCGACCGGGCCTATGAAGAGTTTTATATGCACCGGGCCGGCCATTGGCTCGGCCTCGATGTGCATGATGTGGGGAGCTACAAGATCGATGGTCACTGGCGGGAATTCGAACCGGGCATGGTTCTGACCGTGGAGCCGGGAATCTATCTCCGACCCGGGAACCGGCGGATCCCCAAGCGCTTCCAGGGTATCGGAATCCGTATCGAAGATGACGTGCTCATTACCCGGAAAGATCCCGATGTGTTGACCCGACAGCTGGTCAAGTCGGCAGAAGACATCGAGCGTGGGATGCATGTCGGACGGACTTGATTCTGCTGGATCGACCGGACTGCTCATCTCGGGAGCCGGAAGTGTGGGGTCGGCACTGGCCGTGGCGGCTGCGCGTGCGGGTGTGCCGGTCACCCTCGTCGAGCAACGGGGAGAAACCGAGTTTGGACGGGATGAGCGCTTGTTTGTGCTTTCCGAGCCGTCGTGGCGCTGGCTGAGTGAAATCGGGGTGCTTGCCCATCTGGGGACACCGGCCAATCCCATTCGCGAGATTTGTGTTGAGGAGCCGGGACAGCCACCGGTCCTGCTGGATGCGCTCGATGTGGACTTGCCGATCCTCGGTTATACCGTCTGGTCCCACCGGCTTGGGGAAGCCCTCCACCGGGCACTCAGGAATGAGAGGGCGATCCGGCTGCTTTATGGCAGCCGGATCCGGCGTTCCGTTCCCGTGCGTGGAGGGGCACACTGCTGGCTCGATACCCCCCAGGGTTCCCTCCAACTGACCACTCCGCTCGCCGTCGTTGCCGAGGGCTGCCTGCCCGACTGGGCCCTGGAATCCGGTCTGCGATCCCGGGAGGAGGATACCGGACGGACGGCTATTGTGATTCCCCTGGCCAACCGGGTTCGACCGCGATCGGCCCAAGCGTATGAACAGCTCGAGGGGCAGAGCCTCTTGACGATTCTGCCCGCTGCGACCGATCGGTCGGTCGTCATTTGGACCCGGCCGCGGGATCAGGCGGCCGACTTCATGGAGGCTGCGCCGGAAAAACGCCGCTGGGAACTCTCGCGCCAGCTCCGTTGCCGTCCGGAAGACCTGACGGAGGAGGGGAAACCGGCGGTTTTCGATCTCCTCTCGCGTCGGGTGGATCCGCCCTGCGCTGAACGCATGCTCTTGATCGGCAATGCCGCCCATACGGTTGTTCCCTTTGCGGCCCAGGGACTGAATCTTGCACTCCGGGATGCGCGCCACCTGGTCGAAGCGATCGTTGCCGCCCGAGCGCGGGATGGGACTTGGGGAAGTGGGACATGGACGGCCCGCTTCTGGGCCAGCCGGGTCCGAGATCACCGACATGTCGATCAGCTGACCCTGGACCTGCCCCGCCTTTTCCAACGGAACGATCCCTTGTTTCGCATGATCCGATGGGGAGGATGGAGAATGTTCGCCCGGTCTCATACCCTCCAGCGGCGCATCTTGGTGCGGGGACTTGGGTGGAATCCCTGAAGGCCGGCAAGATTCCACGGACGGCAACGGGTCCGATCGCGGTGGTGGGAGACGGGCCGGTGGGTCTCCTGACCGCCTGTCTCTTGGCGCGCCACCATCCCGTCTGCCGGATCGGGGAGGGGAGGGAGGGGGCCCGACCGGGAACCGATCCCCGCCTGTACGCCCTCTCGGCCACCAGTCTCAACCTCCTGGAACGCCTGGGAATCTATAGCGAACTTGCCCCCGCGCGGTGTCGGGTATTTTCAGCGTTGGAGATCTGGATTCACCGCCACCGGAGTCGCCTCCGCTTCTCGGCGGAAGATATCGGAGGCGGGCTTCTCGGTGCCACTGTCTGGGCACGGGATTTGCTGCCGGTTCTCGAAAGCAGGATCCAAACCGCAGGGATCATCCGCTGGGAGGGCCATCCCGACCAGATTGAGCGGGCGGAGGACGGCTGGCGGTTGACCGGAAACGGGAAAGAGGGGGTATTCCCCCTGCTGATCGTGGCGGAGGGCGGGAATTCCCGTCTACGCGAGCGCGAGGGGATTCCGCTCGACATCCACGACTATGGCGAAAGCGCCGTGACGGGGTGGTGTGTGCCTGAGCGGGAAGGGGGTGACGTCTTGCGTCAGGTCTTTACCCCCTGGGGACCCTTGGGTCTTTTGCCGGTACCCGGGGGGGGACTGTCTTTTGTCTGGTCCATGCCCAATCCGATTGCGCGTAACTGGCTGATGCGGAAGCCCGAGGAATGGGCTGCGTTGATCGAGGAGGCCAGCGAAGGCTTCTACGGACGGATCCAGCTGCCGGAGGCTCCGCACGCTTTTCCGCTCCGACGCCAGGTTGCGCGGCGCTATGTCACAGGGCGTTTCGCCTTGGTGGGGGATGCAGCCCATGTGGTCCACCCGTTTGCCGGACAGGGGCTCAATCTCGGCTTCCTGGATGCCGGGGTTCTTGCAGGCCGGCTGGCCCGGACCCTGTGCCGTTCCGGCCCGGTGTCGTGGGACGCTGCGCTCTTGGCCTATGACCGGAACCGGCGCAGTGCGAATCTCCGCTTTCTCGCCGGGCTTGAAGCCCTCCGCCTGTTTTTGCGGGGCCGTGATCCGCTGGGTTGGCGCGATCAAGCCCTCGCGGTTCTGGCCCGACACCGCCTCCTGAGGCGCCCCTGGGTCGCCGTGGCGGCGGGCCACGGCAGCCGGCGCCTCCTCCGAGAAGGAACCCCTGTCCGGGTGGCATGAGCGGGTCAAGAGAGAGGTCGGCAGTGCCCTTTGCCCGCCCGATCCGCGAGGGGAGCTGGCTTGTGCCCACCGATCGCTTGCGCCGGATGCTTTTGGCGCGTGAACTGGAAGAGCAGGAAGCAGCCGGATACCGGTTGGCCGAGACGCCCCTGATCGAGCAGCCGGCCGAATGGGCCCGCCGGCACTGGGCGGCCATCGATACCGAGGCTCGACTTCTGTCTCCGTCTGCCGACCGCCTGTTGTGGCTCGACGTGATCCGGAGCGTGGATGCGGGTGTGCAGCATCCTTTGGGGCTGGCCCGCCTCGCACAAGAAGCCTTTGCCCTTGAAGCCGAATGGCAGGTCGATGAACGGCAGCTCGGAGCGGGTGGAGGTCAGGAAAACGAGCGTTACCGCGCGCTTCGCGCCCGGTTTCTCGAACGTCTCCGGGATGGCGGCTTCGAATCCCCGGGACGCCTGCTCGCAAGGGTCGTCGGGGCGCTTGAGGATGGTTCGCTTGAGGAGCCGGAGGGATCCCTCACCTTTTTCGGCTTTGATGAGCTGACTCCGCTCGAGTCGCGGCTGGCCTGCGCAGCCCGTCAGCGTGGCTTTCGGTGTCTCGTCCAGAACGAGGTTGAAGGACGGCCCGCCGCCCGGTTGTCCGTCCAGGCCTACCCGAATCGGACTGACGAACTCTATGCGGTGGCCACGGCAGCCCAGGCTCTCCTGCAGGAGCGTCCGTCGTGCCGTATCGGGATCGTCCTATTGGGAGGGGATCGCTACCGGACCCAGTTCCGAGCAGTCCTGGATGATGTTCTGTCCCCTCCCCGCCTCGCATCCTGTGGGGACCCTGCTCACCGGCCCTACAGCTTGAGTCTGGGCGATCCCCTGTCCAACTATCCGCTGGTGGAAACCACGCTCGATATCCTGGATTGCGCTGACCGGAACCGTTCCGGGGAGGGATTGAGCCGTCTTTTGCGTAGCGCCTACTGGGGGGAGATCGCACGGGATGGCCAAAAGCGCTTTGCTGCAGACTGCGCTTGGCGGGATCTGGGCCGGGGTGTCGGGGTTGGTTGGGATACCCTGACCGCCCTTGCCGAGTGTCCTTCGGATTTCCAAGATCGAGGCCGAGCCTTGATGCGGCGCCTGGAATCCTTTGGCCCGCTTCAGAAGCGGTCATTTTCCGAATGGGTCGGCCTCTGGATGGGATTGCTTGTCGATCTCGGATGGCCCGGTGCTCGGACGCTCGATTCCACAGAGTATCAGGCCTATACGGCCTGGTTGGAGACAATCCAGTCGTTTCCCGTGCTGGACATGATCGGTGCACGCTGCTCGCTCGATGAATTCCAGAACTGGGCGAGAGAGAGTCTCCGGGAGAGAATTTTTCAGCCCGAGTCCCCACCGGTCCCGATCTCGGTCATGGGTCCGCTGGAAACTGCCGGTCTGACTTTCGACCGGCTTTGGATCCTCGGGGCCGAAGCCGAGGTCTGGCCGTCTCCTCCGCACCCCCATCCGTTTTTGCCTTTCGTGTTGCAGAGGCAGCTTGGTCTGCCTCATGCCGATAGCATGCGCGAGTTCCGTTTCGGGGAACGGCTGGTGGAACGATGGAAACGGGCGGCAGCCGAGCTCCAGGTGAGCTGGACCACGCACGAAGAGGACACGGAACATGACCTGTCGCCCTACTTCAGCCAGGAAACCGGCTCCCCTCCGAACGCCTACCGCGGCCGCGGATTCAGAGCCCGGTGGCGGGGCCGTGCCGGGCCACTCGAGGCGGTTCCTTTCACGGATCCCGTGCCTTGGAACCGGCCGGTGTTCCGCGGCGGAACGCGCCTTCTTGAGGATCAGGCGGCCTGTCCGTTCAAGGCGTTTGCCGCCCATCGCCTGGGGGCAGAGGTGCTCCCGCCGTGGCGCTTGCCGCTCGATGCCCGGGAACGCGGGCGGCTCCTCCATGCGATGCTGGAGCACATCGGATCGCTGGGACTGGGTTCCAGTCGTCCGCCGGGCCAACCGGAGTGGGCGGAACTGGTTCCGCAGGTTGTGGATCTCGTTCTCGAGTCTGAGGCCCGGGGCGGCCGGCTGGTCCGGGCCTTGTGTGAGGCCCTGCGGGGGGATTTCATCCAGCGTCTGAGGTCCTGGTTTGAAAACGTGGAGAGCCGGCGCGTCACCCCCTTTCATTCCGAGCCGGAAAGGGAGTCCCGGGTGACTCTGGCCGGAGTCACGTTTCGGATCCGGGCAGATCGCATCGACCGGTTTCCGGACGGCGCGGCAGCCATCGTGGACTACAAGACCGGCAGCCCACCGACCCCTCGTGACTGGTTACATGCCGAGCGGTTGTTCAAACCACAGCTGCCGGCCTATGCCTTGGCCTGGCCCGAAGCACGCGCCCTATTGGTGGCCAGTCTTGGCAAATCCCAGGGCTATCACGGACTCCAGGACAGTGCCTGGACCGGTCTTTCCGAACTCAATCTGATCGGAGTCCCTGATTGGGAAGCGGAGCGGACGGGCTGGAAAGACGGTCTGGATGCACTGGCCCGGGAGATCTGTGCCGGTCGGAATGACCTCGATCCGCGTGGGGTGCGGGGATCGCCCTGCTCCAGGTGTGATTTTCCGGCCTTGTGCCGTCTGCATGAACGCCCCGAGATTGATGTCCGCGCGAATGAGGAAGAGTCAAGGGAGTCGGGGCTTTCCGTAGACGCTGATGAGCCGGCCTGAGGACGGAAAAACCGTGCGTTTGGCATGCCCAAACGACCCGGGTGATGGGGCAGTCCCCGGTCGGATCCCGATGCCGAGGGTGGTTCCCTCTCACCACTCGGTCGTGGAATTGCGGAGCGCGAGAAACGAACGCCATGGGTGAGGTCCGA
>JAKATI010000027.1 GCA_021828045.1 Pseudomonadota bacterium
CGGAAGATCATGGAGAGCGGGCATGCCTAGATGGTTTGGCCATGTTAAGATGGGAACCGGAAAGAGGCAAGATGACCCCGGGGCGATTAGCTCAGCGGTAGAGCACTGCTTTCACACGGCAGGGGTCAGTGGTTCGATCCCACTATCGCCCACCAAGCCACTGCAACCCAACCTCGGGCGGACCCACCGGAAGCCGGCACAGGTTGCCCACGAGGACGACCGGAAAATGTCCCGATCCTCGAATCCCACGCTCCGCCCGGATGCTCCCCTCGACCGCCATAACACCTTTCGCGTGCCGGCCCGCGCCGCCTGGCTCGCCGAAATCGAAAACCCGGACCAGATTCCGGAAATCCTGGACCACCCACCGATCCGGAGCCTACCGAGACTGGTACTGGGAGCCGGCAGCAACGTGCTCTTCACCCGGGATTTTCCGGGACTGGTCCTGATCCCGAGAAACCGGGGGATCCAGGTCCTCACAACCGGATCCGGTACCGTGCTCGTCCGGGCGGAAGCCGGTGTCGGTTGGCATGACCTGGTCACGTGGACACTCGACCGGAACCTCTGCGGACTCGAGAATCTGGCGCTCATCCCGGGCAGCGTCGGGGCAGCACCGGTCCAGAACATTGGCGCCTATGGCAGGGAACTTTCCCACGTGTTGGAGTCGGTCGAAGTCTTTGACTGCGAGGGCGGAGAGAAGCGGCACCTGGACCGGGAGGCCTGCGAACTCGGCTATCGCCAGAGCCGCTTCCAGAAAGAACCCGACCGGTGGATCATCACCGCGATCGGGCTCCGGCTGAGCCTCGAGCCCTCCCTCCGGATCGACTATCCCGGTGTCCGGGAGGAACTGGCCGCCCTGCATGCCGATCCTCCCACGGCCCGCGCGGTCGCCGAGGCCATCATCCGGCTCCGGCGACGCAAGTTGCCGGACCCGGACGAGATCGGGAATGCGGGAAGTTTCTTCAAAAACCCCGTCCTGACCCGGGAGCGCTTCGAGTCACTCCGTGATCGCTTCCCCGGACTACCCGTCTTTGAGAGTCCCTCTGGCCGGAAGGTGAGCGCAGCCTGGCTGATCGAACAGGCGGGGTGGAAGGGATTCCGGGAAGGGGATGCGGGCGTCTCCGCCCGGCATGCCCTCGTTCTCGTCAATCACGGCACAGCAACGGGCGCCCAGGTCTGGTCACTGGCGCAACGGATCCAGGAATCCGTCCGTTCAAAATTCGGGCTGGATCTCGAAGTGGAACCGCAGATCCTCTGAGCCTTCCGTGCACAACACGGGAATCCGGTTTACCGTCCGGCGTCTGGATCACTGGATCCGGAGGTGTAACGGCCCTTCCACGGTTCGAGCACGCAACAAGACAAAAGCCAGCCGCCTGCGGCGATGCCCACGAGCAGACCCCAGCCGTGGGGGCCCAGCGGGAGCAGACCCGTTCCGAAGAGCAGGGAACCCAAGGCCACAATCAAAAACAATGGTGCCGTATAGAAACAATGCCGCCGGCCGCAACGGCGGGCATTGGCCGCACAAGCCGCGGCCATGACCGAAAAACCGAGCGTCCAGAGTGCGGTATGGAGCGTCAGCGGCAGACTGCCGCCAGCCAGAATGAGGAGCACAGGGACAACCCACAAGCCGAAGGTCGCCCACCGGTTACTCAGGAGATCCGGCTTTGATTCTCCTGCGCACCGATCTCCCACCGCTCCTCCCGACATCAGGGGCCGGCCGGGCCCCATGCGGGAATCGAGCTGCTCCGCACGCGAGCCTGGAAACCAGCGTCTCCTGCCCCGGGGCCCGCCGCTCCGAATCCCGACCGGGCAATCCTGGATTCCGACCGTACGATCTCAGAATGTGCCAACAGCCGGATCCTCAAGCAGGAGATGAAAAACGGACGAATCGACCTCGACCTGCGACCGGATCTTCTGGTTGATGAAGATCGAGACCCGGTCTCCATAGGGAGACAGGCGACTCAGGAACTGGTCGAACAACCGGCGCTGATCCTCCCGCAGGTCGGCCACGTGCAGAAAAAGAACCGCCGCACTCTGGTTCAGCATGCCGCGGAGCCGGCGCGATGCATACCGGAAAAAAACCCGGTCCACCCACCCTTCCAACCGCAGCTGCAAGCAGGGGATTGCGCCATTTTGGGACAGGGCAACCCGGTGGGAATGGGTCCGGGACCCGAGGTGCCTGCAAAGACGTTCCCGGGTCGCCTCCACCACCCGTTGTGCCCGTGCCAGATCCGGGTCGAGGTGCCGGTGTATGTACGAGCGGATCGAAAGACCCTGAATCCAGTCCGTGACCACGAGAGGCCAGGTCCGCCAGGGGGTCACCACCAGTGTCTGGACAAAACGGTAGATCCGCACAGGCCCTCCGGGCAGCAGGCCGGAATAGAACAGACGACAGAGTATCGTCCCGTTCCGATCCGACGGATCCTCGGAGCGCGGAACCGGGTGTGACAGGTAGCGGAACTTGTTCCGGATGCGTTGGGCGATATTGGCATCGCTGAACAACCGCTGATAAAGTGACTGATACCCCCGGACCAGCTCCACGGCACTCATGTGCAGGGGGACCACGTTCGTCACGGGCTTGGTGTTGTCGGCCAACTCCAGCGTCGGCACCAGTCGGCCCTCGCGGGTCAACCGCTCGTAGAGCGGGGTCTTGGGCATCGCGGTCAGCAGCCCGATCATCGAAGCCTGGATTCCCGATTCCAGGATAAAGCGGTACTGGCGGTCAAACGTCTCCACCTGATCATGATCGAAGCCCACGATAAATCCGGCAAAGACATCCAGCCCGTGTGCATAGATCCGCCGCACCGCCCCAAGAACGTCCTGCGCCAGGTTCTGGGTCTTCTTGACTTCCTGCAGACTGGCCACCTCCGGCGTCTCGATGCCCAGGAAAACCCAGGTAAAATTGGCCGCACGGAACAACTCCATGAGCTCGTCATCCGTGGCCAGGTTGAGAGAGGCCTCCGTGCCAAAACGAAAGACATAACCATGTTTCCGCTGGTAGTCGGCGAGATAGGTCATGAGCTCGCGGGCCGCCTTCTTGTTCCCGATCAGGTTGTCATCCACGAAAAAGACGTTGTGAACACCTCGCTCCCGGAGGAGATCCAGTTCTTTCCCGATCTGTTCCGGCTGCTTGGTGCGGGGTCGGCGGCCGAACATCACAATGATGTCGCAGAACTCGCACTGATAGGGACACCCGCGGGAAAACTGCAAGCTGACAGTCGTGTACTCCTCGAGTTTCAGCAGGTCAAAACGGGGAACCGGCGAATCGGCGAGGTCCACGGTCCCGGTTTCGCGGTACAGCGCTTGCGGTTGTCCAGCCTGGAAATCCGCGCAAAACCGCCCCCAAACGTATTCGGCCTCGCCCGCAATGACAGTGTGTGCCAGTCCCCCGAAGGATTCCGGACAGAGAGATGCGTAGCTGCCACCCGCCACGACATGGTAGCCGCGGCTCCGGTAGTACTTGAGGATCTCGCATTCCCGCTTGAACTGGACGCCCATCCCGCACACCCCGATGAGATCCACATCGGGCTCCAACGGGATCGACTCGATGTTTTCGTCGACGATCCGGACCGACCAGTCGGGAGGGCACAGGGCGGCCACTGTCGCCAAACCCAGAGGGGGGTTGACCGCCCGCTTGCCCGGCAAGACCCGTTCCAGCGCCCAACGGAAACTCCAAAAACTCTCCGGGAAGCGGGGGTTGACCAGAAGCAGTCGGGGAGGCGTGCGACGGACCGCGGGCTGGGTCGCCATCACTCCCTCCCGAACCACCGGATCCTGCGCGGTGGACGGCTCATAGATCGGGCTCCTCATGAAGGCATCCCGTGGTGAGTTCCGGACTCAATGCCGCAGGATGAAGCAAAACTTCCGTGCCCATTATGAACTGCTCCCGCCAAGCCTGTTAGGCCATGGCGTGAGTTTCGTGCTTCATCGCGGATGCTCCCGGAGGTTCCGAAAGTCTTACTCCGCTCCACACCACGGACGGTTCCCGCCCGGAGCCGGACGCACCGGCCAATCTCTGCTCCAACCAGCGCAACAACACTCTGGCCGCGTTTTCGTCTCGGCCACAGGTCTTGCCACAATGCGGGCATTGATGTTGCCGGTCAGAGAGCTTTTTCTTCTCGTCTGGCAACTTCCAGCACGCATGGCAGCGTTGCGTCGGCTGGATCTCCCGCGTCGGCGCTTCCTCAAACCACGACCCAGCCTCTTCCGCTTTGGTCTTGATCATTTGGAGGAATGCCGCCGGGGAAGCCGCATGAATTTCCCGATTGAGACCCTTCTGATGGGCTCCACCACCCTGCACCAGGTTCTGTACTGCCAGCGCTTCCGTGCCTATGGCAGCGAATCGCCTGACCAGTTCCGCGCTCGTCTGGTGCAGAAAGTCCTTTCGCTGCCGGGCCACTTGAGCATGCAACCGGGACAGATGCTGGATGGCCTTGCGCAAATTGCCGGAGATGGGGAATCCCCTCTTGCGGCCACTGGCTTCTTGGGCCATGCGAATCTTTCGGGAGACTTCCTGCCCCAAACGCTTCAGCTCCGCCAACTGATTTCTGAGATGCCGGGGATTGGCAACGGTCTCGATCCCCTGCGGAGTCGCAAGGGTCAGAAACTCTTTCAACCCCCAATCAAACGCGCCCATTTCGTCGCCCCGTTCCCGCTGAACGTGCTCGATCTCCAAGGTGACGGACAGGTACCATTTTCCCGCCTTGCGCAAGATCTCTGCGGTTTTCGGCAAGCCAAACTGCCGAGCCTTCCCCCGGATGGGGACCATGCCGATGCCCTGGAGATACACCTTGCCGTGCTTGTTCTCTTCTCCGGGATGGAGTTTCCAGCCATCCCCGTGGGTCTTGTATCCCCAGCCCGGATAGCGATGGATGCTCTTGAACCAGGGAAATCCCGGTTTCTCGCCATTCTTCACCCGGCGGAAGAAATGCTGAAACGCCAGATGCAGGCGCTTCAGGGTGACTTGTTCCGACTGCGCGTTCAGACCGGACAGGGCGGGAACAGCCTTGCGCCATTGGGTGAGCACTTTGCATTGATCCGCAAACGACAAGCCTTTGCCCATTTCCTGATACACACGGATACGCTCTTCCAGAGCCCTGTTGTACAGGCGTTGATGCAAGCCCAGCGTCTCCTGCAACCGGGCTTCCTGCTCGGCGTTGGGATACAGGCGATAGGTGACTTTGCGATTCCGCATGTCTCCATTCTACTCGGTTACCATGACATCACAAACGCTAAGCACCTTGCATCACTGCGTTTATAACCTGAACCACCATTTGGTTCTGGTCACGAAATATCGCCGCAAGTGCCTGACCGGCCCCCTCCTGGACCGGCGGGAGGCCATCTGCCGCAACACGGCGGCGAAAGGGACATGTGAGCTGCTGGAGTTCAATGGCGAAGCCGACCATGTCCACCTGCTGTTAGCGCTAACACCCAAGGTGTTGCCTTCTGCTTTTGTGAACAATCTCAAAACCGTCACCAGCCGTCTGCTCCGAAAAGAGTTTGGCGAACACCTGAAAAAATATTACTGGAGCAAGCCGGTATTCTGGAGCCGCAGCTACTGCATCCTCACCGCGGGCGGAGCGCCGCTGTCCGTGCTCAAACCATACATCAAACAACAGGAAAGACCGGAGTGATCGCCCGTTGGGCGATAGCGCCGCCTCACCACCCCCTGAACCACTACGCGGTTACAGACGGAGCACTGCGGCGCTTTCCGGTAGACGTGCTGGGGAAGGCTCGCAGGGCGGCACCTGACTCTCACTTCCTGCTGCGGGCCCAGTGGTGGAGACCAGACCAGAACTCCGGATAGCCAAGGCTCCCTAGGGAACCTTGGCCTCCGATCCTATCCTAACTGGTCCTGTCTCACAGTGGCCACCCTGGCTATCTACCCATCCATCGGCAGAAAAGACGCAAGACCACCTCCCTTCACGACGTGAAGGGTCTAAAGCTTGCGATCTGAACTTCCGGAAAAAAGGGAGAGGGATCGAGCAGGACGGGGGCAAATCGATTTAGAAGTGACCGTGTCCTCCAGACGAGGGGCTGCCCCCAAAGCCGCCACTGCGCCGTCCCGGCCCACGGGAGGCACCGCCACGGTTTCCATTTTCCGTCTGCGGGCGGGCTTCATTCACGGTGAGATTCCGGCCATTGAAATCCTTTCCATTGAGAGCATTCATGGCTGCCTGGGCTTCCTGGGCGCTGCCCATTTCCACGAAACCAAATCCCTTGGACTGACCGGTATGTCGATCCGAGATGATCTGTACGGAACGCACCGTCCCATAGGCAGCAAAGAGCTGTTCAAGCTCCGCGCTGTTGGTCCGGTAGTTCAGGTTACCAACATAAAGCTTATTGTTCACACAAACTCCTGAGCCGAAGCTCCAAATTCAGACTAAGACCCGAGGCATCATACACTAAACCACTGTAAAAAACCCTTGGGAGGTCAACCAACCGGGCGAGCTAGCGTTTGATACAGTGGATTCGGGTGTCCCAACCGTCTTGGAGTGGCTGACGGGAAATCCGTGACCTGGCAACGCCGGAGAAACCGGCAGAGGAGACTACCATGTTGAATCCACGAAAGAAAAACCATCAGACCCTCCTGATGGCCGGGATCCTGGCCCTTTTTCTCCTGGTTCCGGTTCGGCCGGCCCGTGCACAGTTCGGTGTTTTTATCGGGGCACCGACGTTCGCCTTCTCGCTTTTCGGCGGGGTCAACGTCTTCTGGATGCCGAGCCTTGCAACCTATACCTATTACGGGAACGGGTACTACTATCGCTGGTACCAGGGAGCCTGGCTCTATGCCCCGGTCTATTACGGTCCCTGGGCGCCGTTACCACCTTGGTTCGTTCTTCCGGAGGTCCTGCTCTACGGCCCTCCCCCCCCTGTCATCGCCTACCGCCCGTACTTCGTTTGGTGGCGGGGCTATATCGGGCCGTGGTATCAATTTCACCATCCCTTCTGGTGGCGTCGGTATCACCCTTACCTTCATGACTTTGATGACTGGCGCCGGCGTGCCATTCCCCGTTTCCGCAACCATCCCGACTTTTGGCGACGTCGCGGAGGTCCGCGCATGCACCCCATTTTTGCACCGAGCCATCCCAACTACCGCCGTAGCTTTATTGCAAGCCATCCCAACATCCAGCAAAGGTTCAATCGATATCGTGCCCATCTAGGGGGAGGTTATGCACCCCACCCGCATTTCTATGGCCCCCTCCGGCACGGTCCCTTTCAACCCATGGCTCCAGGCCGTCCACCCATGCGGGGCGGACCTGGACCCGGCCAGTTCCGGGGCGGACCTGGACCCGGCCAGTTCCGGGGCGGACCTGGACCCGGCCAGTTCCGGGGTGGGCCTGGACCCGGCCAGTTCCGGGGTGGGCCTGGACCCGGTCGGTTCCGGGGCGGGCCGCCCATGCGGGGAGGCGGCGGGCACGGGGGTGGACACATTCCTCATCAAAACTAGCTGGCTCCTCTGATCGCCCAGTGCTCAGTGCAGCACTGGGCGAGGGAAGCAGGCTCCTTCCGCAAGGCCAGCCTCGAGTTCAGGCACAGTCAAGGCCGGAGCGAAGTAATATCCCTGACCAAAGCGCGCTCCAGCCTTCTGCAGGGCCCGAAGCTGTGCCAGCTCTTCGATTCCTTCCACAATCGCCTTGAAGTTGAGATCGTTGGCCAGTCGCAAAATCGCCTGGACGATGGTTTGGTGTCGTGGATTGTCCTCAAGGTCCAAAGTAAAGGAGCGGTCAATCTTGAGACTGCTCAAAGGCAGGTCGTGCAGGTAACTGAGCGAGGAATATCCGGTTCCAAAATCATCCAGGGCCAGTTTCGCCCCCATCCCCAACAGTTTCTCAAGCTGCAACCAAAGTTCACGATCCTGTCCCAGAAGAACGTTTTCCGTGATTTCAACCTGAAAATACTTTGGCGGGAAGCGGCTTTCGCTGAGCACGCTGCTCATGAGATCCCAGAACAGGGGGTCGACAAACTGGCGATGGGACAGATTGAAATTCACCACCAACTCGGCTGCGGATGGGTATTCCCGCTTCCAGCGGACCACCGTTTCACAGATTTGCTGCAGGCAGTGGATCCCAATCGGGATGATCAGGCCGATCTCTTCGGCAATGGACAGGAAAACCTGCGGCGATACCTGCTCGCTCGGTCGACGTTGCCAACGCAAAAGCGCCTCCACCCCCACCATCCGGCCGGTGTCCAGTTCCACCACCGGCTGGTACAGCACCCGAAACTCCTGCCGGATCAAGGCCGCCCTGAGTTCGGATTCCAAGTTGAGTCGCCGGACAACATCTTGCCGCATGCGGCGATCAAAAAGAGCGTAGCCAGTATCACTGTGGAGGCGGGCAACGGAGAGCGCCGTATCGGCGTCCCGGAGGACCGCGTTGCTGTCTTGGTAACTGGGCTCGCCCCACACGATCCCCATGTGGACCTGGGTGAAAACCTCCCGTTCCAGGATGGTAAACGGCCTGGAAAAACTCTGGCGAATCTGCTCGACCGTGGCCCGGACCTGGGCCACGGTCTTTACGGAAAGCAGCAAAGCAAACTCGCTGCCTTCGAGACGGGAGACAAAGGCCTGGGGACCTGTGGTCTGCTCCAGCCGCTGCGCGACCCGGACGAGCAACTCGTCGCCCGCGACGTAGCCCAGACTGTCATTGACCAGCTGATATGTATCGACTTCAAACAGCAGGACCGCGTAGGGACGGTGATCGGGCTCGAAGTCCCGGATGGCTTGATCGAGCTGTTCACTGAAAAGAACGCGGTTCGGCAAAGCGGTCAAGGGATCGTGTCCGGCTTGATGCAGCAGGCGGGCCTCGATCCGCTTGCGCTCGGTAATATCGACGGAGGTCCCCATGAGGATCGTGCCCAGATCGGTCACGAGGCTCTGCATGCTGACGAGCGCCGTTGGAACCACCGCCGGATCGCGGTGAACCAAGGACCATTCGCGCGATTCGACGGTGGACTCTGCCCGGGCCAAGCGGCCGAGACACTCGTCGCACACGGACCTGAGCTCCGGCAGCACCAGGTCCCGGAACACCAGTCCCACCAACTGTCCCGGTTCACGTCCGAGCATGCGGGCAAACGATTCATTGACGTATACGCAGCGATTCTTCTCCAGGATAAAGACGCCGACATGGCTGTTCTCGACCAGTGTCCGATACCGCATTTCCGATCGCATCAAGGCCGCTTCCGCCTGTTTCCGCTCGGTCACATCCACGAGTGAGCCTTCGTAATAGGCCAAGCTTCCATCCTTGTGCCGGATGGAACGGGAGCTGGCCTCCGCGTAAAGCAGTGTTCCGTCCCGCCGACGCAACCGCAGCTCGTATCCGGTCACCTGGTCGTCGCTCTCCAGCCGTTGATTGAGACGCAGGCGGTCGGCCGGATCCACAAAGAGATTGGCGATGTTCTGGACCTGCTCCACGAGCTGGTGGGCACTCCCGTAACCCAGCATGCGCGCCAGAGACTCGTTGGCCGTCCGGAATCGACCTTCGGGCAGGCTCTGATAGATCCCGATCAGCGAATTCTCGAAAATCGCCTGGTAGTCTCGCTCGATCTTCCGCAAGGCCCGTGCGGCATTCCGCTCTGCCGTGATGTCCCGGATAGTCCCGGTACTCGAGAGCTTGCCATTGAAAAAAATGGGACCGGACCGGACCGAAGCCAAAATCCGGCTCTTCCCGTCCTTTTTCAGCAGGTACATTTCATAGCTGGACTTTTCCCAGCGACCGGCTTCCCGCTCTCGCCAGATCTCCTGCATGCGCGTATGCTCTTCCGGGGCGATGAAACGCAGGAAAGAAGAGCCCTCCATCTCTCCCCGGGAATAACCCAGCATGTCTGCGTAGGTCTGGTTGACATAGAGGTAACGCCCCTCATGGGCCAGAAACACGCCGTCCTGGCTGTGCTCGACCAAGACGTCGTATCGCTCCTTGAGGAAGGTATGGTCTCGATCCGGACTTTCCTCATCTGAAACTCCATCCGGAACTGCCGGGTCAATCGCAGGGGACCGGTCGACCAGGTTCAGGAGAAAGGAAGCAAATCCCTTGAAAACCAGGGGCTCGGGATGCCCGGACAGCCACCAGGTCCGACCATTGGGCGAGGAGACAGGGTCCGGCGGTTTGGGGTCTGTTTTCTGGCTTTCCTGGACCACGCGGATCAACCAATCGCGCAATCCGGATTCGGCGGAGGGACGATCCGGAGGAAGTCCCAGCCCCCCCCTCAAGATCTGGAAATCAGCGGCGAGGGCTTGGCTGGCCCCGAGAATCCTTCCTTCGGGCCAGCCCAGAACGATCCAGCCACCGGTCTCTCGCGTCCCCGGTGGAGTCGGTGAACCTTCATCCTTCGGGCTCAAAACTTCCCCCGGCCTGAGCGTCAGGTTGAATCACCAGGAATCTATTCCGATAGCTGCGTCGAATTTCCTGGCCCTCCCCCGGTGGAACACCCGATCACCTTCCGCCGTCGGCCCACCCATCCACCTCCCAATACGAAGCCGGCCAGCAAGAAAAGGACGAATGGCCCGAAGCCCCCTCCCCCACCGGACGAACTCGAGCTGCTCCCGGACGAGGAGGAACTGCTCCCCACCGTGATGGTGGCCGTCAATGCGGGATTGCAGGCCGAAGCGCCCGCGGCCGTCAGTTTCGCGAGGCAGGGCACCCCCGCGCCATAGATGCTGCTGGCCCCGGTCGCCGGAGCCCCTCCCGGCAGGCTGGATACGCTATCCAGGGTCGATTCGGGATCGGTGCCCGGTGCGTGCTGGAGAAGCAGGGCCATGAGCGCCGCAATGTGGGGTGCGGCCGCCGAGGTGCCGAAAAAAGGCGAAGTGAAACTACCCAACGGGTTGATCGTGACCCCATCCACGCCGGTGATGTCCGGCTTTGGGATCGAAGTGGGCGACGGGGTTGTCGAGGTGAGGGAGGAGTACTCAAAATCAACCGGACCGGTCGAACTGTATCTTTCGATCATCCCGGTGCTGCTGCCCACTTGATCGACGTCCATGGCACCGACCGTGAACTCTTGGGGCAGGGCGGACTGCCCGTAGATACTGCCGTTCGGTGAACCCGGCTTCAGGGTTATCTCGTTGGAATTCGCGGATCCGGTCAAAAGCTTGAGCGAGGAACTCGGCGAGGTCCCGCCCCGCAGCAGGACCTCGATGTAGAGGAGCTCGGAATTCGTCGTGGGGTTCTTGTACTCATTCCCCTGGACCGGATTGGGTCCCGGGCTCGTGCCGGGGGTGGTCGAAAAGGAGCAACCCGTCGAATCAATCAGGTCACCCTGGTTGCAGGCGACGATCGTTCCACTCGATTTACTCGTGGGAGGGCTCGTGTAGACCACGACATCGTAGTCACCGACCGGGCTCTCCCAGGGATCGGCCCACTCGAGGATCCAGTAATCCGTGTCGGAGCCTACGAGATTGACCTCTGCAAACGGGTTGGGGGTGGCAGCAGTTCCGAAATTGTTGGCTTCCGTGTAGGTGACACCATTCAGGGTCAGCGGGGTCGCCAAGGTCATCGGCGTGAAAGTCCCCTCCCAGAAGGCCCCGTTGTCATTGCCGGCAGCGGTGACCAGGTGGACGCTGGGATTCGACTGGGCGAAACTCGCGACTCCCGTTGCAAAGGTCCCGTTCTGGAACATGGCGACCCCGGGAAAACCGAGGTCATCGACAATGATATTGGCCTTGAAAGACGTACTTTCGAAGTCACCCAGGCAGGAAAGAAACTGGACGTCGGTCGAGGGTCCGCAAAAGCCGAGTTTCACGCCGGGCGCGGAGTCATAGACGATCTGCATCATGGCGGCGCCTTCGTTCCCCGACGATCCGTAGGTCGAGTCCTTGGGATCGATCCAGACATTGCTCGGGAGGTATCCGTCCTGGACATCCGTCTGGTAGTCCTGGGCACCATCCGAAATCACTCCGACGCTGATTCCCGACCCGATATCCCCTGTCGCATTCGCGAAGGCAACGGCTCCCAAGGCATTCGATCCCGCGGTATCGTAATACGGCGGATTCGATCCGTAGGCGACCTCCCGCCTCACCACCGCATAATGCGGAACCGTGATCGCCTGGACGCCGGGCAAGGATGCCACCTGCGTCAGGCTGGCCGGAGACAGCCACATCTCGGCAACCGTGTTGTACGGGTCGGTGAGGAGACCGCTCGCCCCCAAGGCACGCAGGGAGGCTTGTGTGGCCTCAAGAGCAGCGGGTGTGGCAAACCGGACATCGACCTGGACAGCACCCTCCCGATTCCAGCGGACCTGGCCGGGCGCCGGCCGGAGCTCGTTGCTCAGCCAGGGCACGTAGCCTTCCGCCTGCAGACGTCCCAGGGCCTGAGGCATCTGGGCCGCATTCGCCACCTCGCGCAGGGCAGGCGCCAGCTTGTCGAGGTTCACCGGGTTGTTGCCGGCCCAGGCCAGTCCGCTCAAGGCGATCCCGAAACCGAGCGCAACAACAAGTCTGAAAACGGCTTTCATCATGATTGGGTACTCCTTAACTTTCGGTTCATAGCATAATGCGGAAACCGGATTCGAACCACCCCCGGTCTCCGGGACAAACGGGCCACCTGATCCGCCGGGATCCAGGCCTCGCACTCGTGCGCCAGGGGAACCACGGCGACAATCCGGCTGCCCTGACGCCGGATCCAGCGGACCAGGGGCGCCAAATGCCCCCGGACACTGATCACGAGATCAAGCCGTCCCATCCGGTCGACCTGCCAGAGACCCGCTTGACTCAGCACCGCAGGGTCCTGCCCCGCCCGCAGACTGGCCAAGACCCGTAACGTCAAGCGGGTGACTGGGGCCGGGAGCACTGGGGCGGCCATGCCCGGAGCGGGGATGGGGCCGGGATTCCGATCCCGGCCCGAACCTCCAGGTGTGGAGGTGGACAAGCTGCATGCCACAAGCCCGATCATCGGGATGACAACCACCACCAGGCCCAACCGGACGATGACCCATCGCCCCAGCCCGAAGTTTCTGCCGCTTGAAACCCGTTTGTGCGGAACCCTTGTGGTGAAATCAGTCCAGGGTTCCTGCATTCCCGTTCCGCCTTTTCCCGCATGCATCGTCCCGTCAATCATGAACCGGAATCCAGGAAATACCCAGGGATTCGAGTCTACGCCAGAAATCCGGGAAAGACTTCGCGACACTGGCCTCCCCGCGGATGGAAAGCCCGGGACAGGCCACCGCCAGGAGGGCAAAACTCATGGCCAGCCGGTGGTCTCCATGAGCATCCAAAACCACGGGCTGCAATCGTCCCCCTCCTTGAATGACCAGGTCCCCTGCCTCGACCCGGACGTCGAGGCCTGCCGCAGCCATCTCGGATGCCAGATCCTGGAGCCGGTCGGATTCCTTGTACCGCAAGTGACCGATACCCGTAAACCGTGTGGTCCCGGATTCCGCCAGTCCTGCGAGAACGGCCAAGGTGGGGACCCCGTCGGGTGCATCCGACAGATCCACGGTCCCCAAGGCACGGAGTGGTGCTCCCGATGACTGGACCGTAAGACCCTCCGCGCCGGTGCGGACCGACAGGCCCATGCGGGAGAGGAGTCCGGCCACTCTCCACTCACCCGCCTCCCCCGGGATCAAGCCGGGAAGTTGGAGGCTGCCGCCCAGGACAGCCGGCAGCGCCATGAAATAGCCCGCGAGGACCGGGTCGGGGTCAATCCGGAAGCGGGTCGCCTGGTAGTGCCCTCCGCCCGGAACCTCAAGATGCCAGACCGGACCGCGTCTTCCCGAAACGCCGAAGGTCCGCATGGTTTCGAGCGTGAGCTCGAGATAGCTTCGGGAAACGGGAGGGTGGGTGAAATCGAGGATGAGTCCCTCCGGCAATAGGGGTGCCAGCGTGAGGAGAGCACTGCCAAACTGGCTGCTGACCTGTCCGGAAAGGGTCACCTGTCCTCCCCGCAGGGGTCCTGAGATCGAAAGCGGCAATCCTCTCGCGCTTTCCGGCTCGATCCGCGCACCCAGGGTCATGAGCACGGATACCAGCTCCGCCATCGGCCGCTCCTGAAGTCGCGGGGCACCCTCGAGCCGGATCGGATCCGAAGACAGGGTGGCAAGGGCCAACGCCCAGCGGGCCAGGGTCCCGCTCTCGCCACAGAAAAACACCCTCGGCTTCTTCCATTCCGGACATCCCCCAACACCCCGAACCCGCCACTCCTCCCCTTCCCGACGAAGGTCGGCGCCGAGGAAAGAACCGAAATCCCGCGCCCGTTCCATGTCCTGGTTGTCCGGGGCGTTCTCGATCACACTGGTTCCCTGGGCCAAGGCCGCCAGGAGGAAGGCACGGTTGGCAACGTACTTGCTGCCCGGGAGCCGGAGAATCCCCGCAAGCCCCGGGGGGAGCGACCCCACCCGGATCATCCGCAGCCCGTCCAGGAAATCGAGTATGATGGCCTCCAACTGTCACGCGGCCCCCGCGCACGCGGGTTCCCGGTGTGCAGTTCTGTCCCGTCCGGTTTTCCGCGGAGGCGGCGCGTCCCATGTGGTCCTTTGTCGTTGCTTTTTTTCTGGCCCTTTCGATCGCGACCTTTCTCCTCTTGGCCATGGTGCTGATCCGCCCGCAGCGGTTCCCGAAGCTGGCCCGGCCCCGCATGCGGGTGAGCCTCGCACTCGTGGCACTCGGGGGCTATCTCGTCATGGCGATCAGCCTGACCCTGAAGGATCCGCTCCTCCACCTTTACAACCGATACGGCCCGGCTGCAACGATCTACCGGATCCCCGGCTACTTCCCCCCGCGAGGCCCCGGTCCTCACCGGTAAGCCCTCCCGCGCCACGCGGCCCAGCCAGGTCGCTCGTCTGTCTGGGCGAAGTACACCGTGTCGGTCGCCGGTTCAATCAAGGTCAGTCCCCACTCCTGCTCGATCCGTTCCCTGGAAACCAGCGGCAGGTATCCGCCGGTGTCGATACAGACGTGGGACAGCCGGCGACGCACCTCCGGAAACGGGGTATGCCCGCAGTAGGTGGTGGACAAGTCCGGGTGACGCTCAGGCCAGCTCCGGTTGGAGCGAAGATGCATGATCCGACGTCCCCAAGTCAGCGTTTCGCCAAGCAGTTCACGCTCCCCCGGACCCAGGTTTTCAAATGACTGGTCGATATCCCGGTCCCCGTAAACCGGCGGTTCATGATCCAGGCTCGACTGGGAAAGTTCCGCATGGATGACCTGATAGCGTTCCGCCCCCGACCCGACCACCAGGATGTGGGGCAGGCGACTTACGGTTTCCAGGACCTCCATGAGGCGCGTCCCCAGACGCCGTCTCCGGTCCACCAGTTCGCGCTCGATCCAGGATCCGCCGTTCACGAGAAAATCATCACTCTCTTCCCAGACCACCTGGCCACCCGCCGCCAACGACTGTGCACAGAAGTGCAGCAGCATCTGTTCATGATTGCCCTGAACGGCGTGGAACCATGGTTCATCGAGCAAGTCGAGACAGGCCATCGACTCGGGTCCGCGATCGATCAGGTCCCCCACCGACAGCACACGGTCCCGCACGGCATCGAACCGGACGCGGTTCAAAAGCCGCTCCAGGGTATTGCGGCACCCATGCACGTCGCTCAGGACGAAATCGCGCCCCTTCCGATTGGCCGGCAGGTGCTGGACGACAATGGTTGAGGGTTCGTTCGGGGACACCGGGGACTGTCTCGCAACCGGGTCTGTGAGCTTACCCGAATCGAAAGAACCCCGTTGCCCGAGCCTTTGCCCGCGGACCCAAACAGCGGTGATAGAATCGGACCGATATCCGGAACCGTCGGGTGGAGGATTTTCCCATGTCCAGTTTTCGCTTCCGCCTCGCCTTGCTCGTCTTCCTGGGTTTGGGCCTGGCCCCGGCAGTTCAAGCCATGCCGCAGAGCCTCTACCAAGGCCTTCACTGGCGCTTCATCGGTCCTGACCGGGGCGGTCGGGTGCTGGCCGTTTCCGGTGTACCGGACGAGCCCGAGACCTATTACTTCGGCTCCGTTGATGGGGGCATCTTCAAGACCACCGATGGCGGAACCGTGTGGCGTCCCCTTTTCCAGCATGAACCGGTTTCCTCAATTGGTGCGCTCGCAGTGGCCCCCTCCAATCCCCGGATCCTGTATGTGGGAACCGGCGAGGCTGACATGCGCTCTGATCTCTCGACCGGGGGAGGCATGTTCCGTTCGGACAACGGGGGACTCACGTGGCACCGAATCGGACTGGCCCACAGCCAGCAAATCGGTTCCCTCTGGATCAGCCCCCGCAATCCCAACGTCGTCCTGGTCGCCGCCATGGGGCATGCGTTCGGACCCAACCGGACCCGGGGCGTCTTCCGAACCACGGATGGCGGCCGCCATTGGAAACGGGTTCTTTACCTGAATGACCGGACCGGAGCGATCCAGCTGATCGCGAATCCCCGCAACACCCACGAACTCTATGCCGTTCTCTGGAACGCGGTTCGCCCGCCCTGGAGCCAATATCCACCCCTACAAGGTCCGGGCAGCGGAATCTGGCGTTCCACAGATGGTGGTCGGCACTGGCAAGCGCTCCGGACGGTTGGCCTGCCCCACCATCCCGGCCGGATCGGACTGGCCATCGCCAAAAACGGGCGGCTGTTTTATGCCATCGTGAGTGCCCGCCGGGGCGGTGGACTGTACCGTTCCACGGACGGAGGCCATCGCTGGGCCCTTATCAACCAAACCCACCGACTGTGGGGACGCGGCTGGTATTTTGGCGGAGTTTACGTCAATCCCCGCAATGCGCAGGTGGTCTACGTCCTCAATACCGCAATGTACGAATCCACCGATGGCGGACGGCACTTCACCTCCATCAAGGGTTCGCCCAGCGGTGACGACTTCCATTCCCTCTGGATCGACCCCGAAAACCCGCATCGCATGATCCTCGGCGTCGACCAGGGAGCTTCCATCTCGATGGATGGCGGAAAAACTTGGACACCCTGGTTCAACGAGCCCACGGCCCAGATCTACCGGCTCACGACCGACAACCGCTTCCGCTACCACATCTATGCAACCCAGCAGGATTCGGGGAGCCTGGAGATCCCGAGCCGCAGCCGCCGGGGGATCCTCAGCAACCATTCCTGGAACCCGACGGCCGGAGGGGAGGCCGGATACGCCTTGCCCGATCCCCTGGATCCCCACATTGTCTTCGGGACCGATATCGGAGGCAGTGTAACCCGCTATGACAGCCTGACCGGCGATTCCCAGAATATCTCGCCCTGGATCTACAACACCTTCGGGACTCCACTTCCCCTCGCCCGGTACCGTTATCCCTGGGTGGTCCCACTGGCGTTCTCGCCGGAAAATCCACATATCCTGTATCTGGGTGCCCAGATCGTCTGGCAGTCAGACAACGACGGTCAAAGCTGGAGCATCATCAGTCCCGACCTGACCGGTGCCCGCCCATCCAAACCCGGGAAATCCCCGCTTCCCGAACCCACGATCCAAAATGCCACCGCACTTGGCTACGGCACCATCTACAGTCTCGCACCCTCACCCCGCCGATTCGGGGAAATCTGGGTTGGCACGACCAACGGCCGGGTTTGGCTCACGCGCAATGATGGCCACCACTGGCAGCAGGTCACGCCAGCCGGGCTGGGGCCTTGGAGCCGGATCGATCGGATCCAGGCCTCCCCTTTCTCTGCGGCCACTGCCTACCTGGCGGTCGACCGGCACCGGGTCAACGATGACCATCCCTACATTTACCGGACAACGGATTTTGGACGGCGCTGGTCTCTCGTGGTCAACGGCCTGCCCTCAAACGACTACGTCCACGTGGTCCGGGCAGATCCCAAACGCCGGGGCCTGCTGTTCGCCGGAACGGAGTTCGGCCTCTACGTTTCCTTCAACCAGGGTCGTCTCTGGCAGCCATTCAACCTCAACCTCCCCACCACTGCCATCCATGACATCGCCGTCCACGGCAACGACCTCATCGCGGGAACCCATGGACGGGGCATCTGGGTCCTCGATGACATCACCTCCCTTTTCCAGGACAAACCCGGGATCACACGGAAAACGGCTTTCCTCTACCGGCCGGAGACGGCATACCGCATCCCCCGCATCCGGTTCCGCGCCGAGCCCTTTCCTCCGGAGGTACCGCATGCCAAAAACCCGCCTGCCGGGGCGATCATCGATTACTACCTGAAGTCGCGGGTCGCAACCCCCCTCACGCTCACCATCGAAAACACATCCGGTACGGTACTCCGGGTTTTTTCAAGCGCCACAAACAGTTACCCAAAGCCCTTGGGTCTCGCACCCTTTCCCCGGTTTTGGAAGGCACCCATCAACCGTCTGCCGGACCAAGCGGGCCTGAACCGCTTCGTCTGGCACCTGAGGACCCGCCGACCGTGGGCCATGCACTACGGCTGGGGAGGTCCGGGATTGCTGCACAACACACCCGTGACTCCCGAGGGCCCCCTGGTTCCCCCAGGCCGTTATCGCCTGATCCTCCAAGTGGATGGCCACCGGTATGAACGGCCGTTGGTCGTGAGGCTCGATCCGAACAGCCACATGAGTGCCCATGAAGCGTGGGTGCAATACCGCCTGGCGGCCCTGGCGGCCAACGCCATAACGACAGTCACCGCCCGGAGCCGCGCCCTCGGGAGACTGGTAGCCGAAGTCCGGGAGCGGATTCATCGAAGCCGCGGTAAGCCCCGCCAACCGCTCACCCGCCTGAGCCGGCAGCTGAACCAGGCCGTCCGCGGAATGCGGGCAGGAACCCTCGAGGGCCACCTTGGGGTTCTCCTGGGCATGATTGACGGAGCCGAGCGCGCCCCGACCCAAAGCCAAATGCAAGCCTTCCGTCGGCTCCAGCTTCAATTGCGAGCATTCCGATCGGCATTTCACGGGATCCGGATCCGACTGGCGCAGTTCAACCAACGGCTGGGTCGGGGAGAAAAACCCCTGAAACTGGTCCTGCAAGAACCGGCACTGCTGCCGGTGCCTCGGGAGGCCGATGTTGGACTGTTTTAAAGGGAAACGAGCCCGGTGGGCGGGAGCGATCTCCTTCGCCGGGCTTCTGCCGCTCTGCGCCTTGCTTGCCGCATGCCACGCCCATCCGGCCGGCATGAAAGCATTGGCCTTCCCCCGTGGGGAGACCTGGCTGAACGTGGCCCGGCCCCTCAACCGGAAGATGCTCAGGGGGCGAGTGGTTTTGCTCGATTTTTTCACTCCCGGCTGCATCAACTGCATCCAGATGATTCCGGTGCTGCGACGGCTCGAGCAACACTTCCATCCGGACTTTCTCGTGGTGAGCATCGACTCGCCGAAATTCACGGCTTCCGCGAGCCTTGCGGACCTGAGAACTTTTCTCGTCGACTTCCATGTTCACGAACCCGTGCTTGACGATACGAGACTCTCCCTCTGGAACCGATACGGGATCGAGGCCTGGCCGACTTTCATCCTGATCAATCCAGGAGGACGTCTGGTCCGCGCCTTCGTCGGTGAGACCTCCTATGGCCGCCTGGCCGCCGCCATCGGGACCGTGATCCGGAAAGCCCGACGATCGGGAACGCTCCACCCGGGCCCTCTACCGCTCCAACCGCTCAAGCGGCCAGGCGGCCTTCTTTTCGCCCCGGACAAGGTGGCCGTCAGGGGACAGTGGATCGCCATCGCCGACAGTGGTGACCACGAGGTGCTTCTCGCCAACCGGAAAGGCCAGGTTCTCCAGGTCATTGGATCGGGCAAGCCCGGCTGGAAAAACGGCCCGGCGCATGAGGCCCAGTTCGATGACCCGGAAGGACTGGCTTTGGGCCGTCAATTTTTGTACGTGGCGGATGCCGGCAACAATACGATCCGCCGGGTCAGTCTTCACAGCTTCGGGGTCACGACCCTGGCCGGTACCGGGCATCGTGCCTATGACGTCACGGGACGGGGGCCGGCGCGGACCGTGCCCCTCAACTCCCCCTGGGCACTCGACAAACAGGGCCGGATCCTGTGGATTGCCATGTCCGGAGAACACCAGATCTGGCGTCTCAATCTGGCCACAGGGGAGATTGAGGCCTGGGCTGGAACGGGGGCGGAAGGCATGGCGGATGGTTCCCGGCGGGAGGCGACCTTTGCCCAACCGAGCGGACTGGCCTCGACTCCGCGGATCCTCTATGACGCCGATCCGGAAAGCTCTTCCATCCGGATGATTTCGATCCGGACCGGTCAGGTGAAAACCCTCGTGGGTCAAGGCCTTTTCCACTGGGGATTCCGCAACGGACAGTTGTCCCGGGCCGAACTCCAGCATGCCCAGGGCCTCGCGTTGGACGGACGGATGCTTTATGTGGCCGATACCTTCAACAACGCCATCCGGGCCATCAACCTCGCAGATGGCCGGGTCTCGACACTGGCCCGGGGCGGCCCGCTGGACTTGCCGGGCGGACTCGCACTGCTCAACAGGACCACCCTCCTGATTGCCGATACGGGAGCCAACCGAATCCTGGCCCTCAATCTCAAGACGGATCAACTGGGTCCCTTCCCGCTCATCGCCCAACCGTAATCCCCCGCGCCCGGCCTGGTCCTGA
>JAKATI010000028.1 GCA_021828045.1 Pseudomonadota bacterium
CTTCGGGCTGCGAGACCACCCAGAAGAACCACCACCTGCTGCTGGACCCGACCGCCCAGTCCCGCAGCCGGCCGTCACTCGAAATTGCCGTGGATGACGTCCGGTGCTCGCATGGCTCCACAAGTGGCGCGCTCGATCCCGATTCGCTCTTCTACCTCCGGTCTCGGGGTCTTTCTGAAACACAGGCCCGCCACCTCCTGACGCTGGCCTTTGCGGGCGGTTTCCTGGAGAAGCTCCCGTCCGGTACGCTGAAAACGGCCTGGCACGAAGCCGTCCTCCGGATTCTGCCGGGAATGGAGTGATCCGCCGATGGCCATACCCCTCTTCTCCCCAAAGAATCCGGTTTCCCTCGCAGGAAGAATCCGGGTCCTGCGCGATGATTTTCCGGTCTTGCGTGAGCAGATCCACGGGAAGCCGCTGGTCTACTTCGACAATGCCGCGACCACGCAGAAACCACGCCCGGTCATTCGCGTGATGAGCGAGTATTTTGAAAAACAGAACGCGAATGTGCACCGGGGCGTCCATTTCCTGAGCGAGCTTTCCACCACCTTGTACGAGGAAGCCAGAAAGACCGTGGCCGACTTTCTCCACGCCTCCTCTCCTGCGGAAATCATCTTTACCCGGGGAACCACGGAATCCATCAATCTCATCGCCCAGGTCCTGGGCCAGTCGCTGATCCAGCCGGGGGATGAAATCATCCTGTCCGAGCTGGAACACCACTCCAACATCGTGCCCTGGCAGCTCCTCTGTGAACGGACCGGAGCCCAACTCCGGGTGATCCCCATCCTGGAGAACGGTGATCTTGACTACGAAGCCGGGATGCGCCTGTTCGGCCCCAAGACCCGGATCCTGGCCCTGGCTCACGTCTCGAATGCGCTGGGAACGGTCAATCCCCTCACATCCTGGATCCGCCGGGCTCACGAGTGCGGTGCCCTCGTCCTCATCGATGGTGCCCAGGCAATTCCCCACCTCCCGGTCGATGTGGCTGACCTCGATTGCGATTTCTATGTCTTCTCTGGTCACAAGCTGTACGGCCCGACCGGGATTGGCGTGCTGTACGGCAAATCTTCCTGGCTCGAACGCCTGCCGCCCTGGCAGGGGGGGGGTGACATGATCACCTCCGTCACCTTCCAGAAAACGCTCTACGCCGCCCCCCCCCAACGTTTCGAGGCCGGCACCCCGCCGATTGCTCAAGCGATCGGGATCGCGGAAGCCATCCGGTACCTGAAATCGGTTGGATACACAGACATCCAGGACCAGGAAAACCGGGTAGCCGATCATGCGCTGAGGCGCCTGCGCGAGATCCCCCGCATTCGACTGATCGGCGAGCCCCGGGAGCGGGCTGCCATTGTCTCGTTCGTTCTGGAAGGGATTCACCCGCATGATGTCGGTACCGTCCTGGACCAGCAAGGAGTGGCGGTCCGTGCGGGTCATCATTGCGCCATGCCACTCATGGAACATTACCGGGTGCCGGCGACCGTCCGGGCCTCCTTCGCGTTTTACAATACCGAAAACGAGGTGGACATCATGATCGAAGCGCTAGAAAAGGCGGTTGAGCTGTTTGGCCGATGAACAGCCTGTTGTCCTTGTACCAGGACATCATCCTGGACCATAACCGGAGTCCCCGCAATTTCGGTTCGCTGAAACACGCCACCCACGAAGCCCAGGGTTTCAATCCTCTTTGTGGGGACAAGGTCCATGTGTATGTCGAGGTCGAGGGAAACCGCATCCGGGAAATTGCGTTCGAGGGGTCGGGTTGTGCCATCTCGACCGCTTCCTCTTCCCTCATGACCGAATCCCTCAAGGGGAAAACACTGGATGAGGCGCTCTCTTTTTTTGAGTCCCTGCGCCATTTCCTGACCCAGCCGCCCGATACGCCTCCTCCCGCCGGACTCGACCTGGGCAAGCTCGCGGCGCTCGGCGGGGTGCGGCAGTACCCCACACGGGTCAAATGCGCAACCCTCGGCTGGCATACCCTGCAGGCCGCATTGAAACCAAGCGGCCTGCCTGTGACCACAGAACACGATTCGCATGCGTAAGTCTGAGCCCGTTCGTTTCAAGCGGGCCTGCGAGGCCACCCTCATTCCGGCAGGATCCCCGGTGGTCGTTCCAGAGGGAACGGAGGGAACATTGACACAGGCACTCGGCCAGTCTTTTACCGTCTACCTCGGTGGCAACCTCGTCCGCGTGGCAGGCCGCGACGCCGATGCCCTGGGCCTGTCCCCACCGGAACCGCTTGTGATCCCGGATGGAATCAGCCGGGACGAGGTCGAGGCTTTGGTCTGGAAACAGTTGGGTCAATGTTATGATCCAGAAATTCCAATAAATATCGTCGATTTAGGACTTGTTTATGAGTGCAAGCTTGAGGATTTGGAGGGGGGGCGTTACCGGGTCCGGATCCGCATGACCCTGACGGCCCCGGGGTGCGGAATGGGCGGCATGCTCACCCATGACGTACGTGAACAGCTGCTCGAGATCCCGTCTGTCGAATCCGTGGACGTCGAGCTCGTCTTTGACCCGCCATGGAACCAAAGCCTGATGAGCGACGTGGCTCGTCTCGAGACCGGCTTGTTCTGACTCCCCCATGGCATCCTGGATCCCCTTGTGTCCGTTTGACCAGCTCAGGAAAGAGGGGCTTTTTGTCCTCGAGCTTCCCAGTACCTCCATCGCGGTTTTTTGGACCGGCGGGGAGGCTCTCGCCGTGGAGAACATCTGCACGCATGATGGAGGCGAACTGGCAGGCGGACCGGTCGAGGGCACCCGGGTGACCTGTCCCCGTCACGGAGCTTGTTTTGATCTCAAGACGGGTGCCGTGCTGGCACCACCGGCCTATGAACCGATCCGTACCTATCCCGTCCGGATCCGTGAAGGACAGGTCGAGATCGAGATCTAGGCTCGTCGTCCAGGAAAAGGATCGCTCTCAGGGACTGGATGGCCGGAAAATCAGGGCAGGCGATCCCGGCCTTCGGCAGGTTCCTTTGGGCCGGCAAGCTTTACGGGAGGATCCAAGGGTCGCCACTCGCCATCGATAGAAACCGTGCGGGATTGCCCTTCGCTGGACGATCGCCTCGTGGACCACCAGGTGCGAACCATCCAGGGAAGACCCAAGAGAATGCCCGCCAAGAGGAAGATCCACCCGAGCGCCAACATCAGGAACAGGAAGACCGTGAGCAAGGCCAGCCCGAAAAGGATCCGTAGGAGGGATCCGGGCCGTGGACGCCGGTCGCCGGATTGGCCCGACCGGACGGTATAGATCCTGAAAAAACGATCGTTCACCGACCTCGTTGCCTCCAAACCAGCTCGCTGGATCAATGCGCCGGACGGGTTTGCGCTCTTCCGGTATTGTATCCTGACCCCAGCGGATCGATGGCAAAAGCCGAGTGACCACGCTTACTGCAATCGTGATTGCGAAAAATGAGGCGGCCCACATCCAGGATTGCCTTGCCTCTCTGGATTTTGCCGACGAAAAACTGGTTCTCGATGCGAACAGCAACGATGAGACGGTGTCTTTGGCCGAAGGGATGGGAGCTCGTGTCGTCTCCGAACCCGACTGGCGGGGATTTGGCATCCAACGCCAGCGCGCCCAGGACCTGGCACGGGGCGAGTGGTTGCTCATGGTGGATGCGGATGAACGGGTGAGTCCCGGTCTGGGGCGTGAGATCCGTCAAGTGGTCGAGGGCTTCCGGCAGGAGGACTCTCCCCGTGTCTACGAGATTTCCCGGCTGACCTCTGTCTTTGGCCGCTTCATCCGCCATGGTGGCTGGTCCCCGGACTGGGTGGCTCGCCTCTACGACCGGAATGCCGGCCGATATGATCGTGCCCGGGTTCACGAAAAGCTGCTGCCCGCACCCGGAGTCCGGGTGGGCCGTCTCCAAGAACCCCTCCTCCACTACAGTTACACGAGTGTGGACCAGTATTTGCTCAAGTCCGCCCGCTATGCCCGGGAATGGGCAATCGAAAAGGAACGCCAGGGCATGAAAGCCTCCCTGGCCCAGGGATTGTGGCACGCGGCCGGTTGCGGGTTCCGGATGTACGTGCTGCGGGGGGGATTCCGCGACGGGGCCGAGGGCTGGCTGCTGGCCCTCCTGTCGTCTCACTCGACTTTCGTCAAATACGCCCATCTCTGGGTGAGACAGCGGCAAAACGCGCGAGATCAAGCGACCGGATCTGGTTGATGGCCTGATCGAGGCGGGCACGGGCCTGTCGGGGTTCTGCAAGATCGAGGGCCCATCGTCGTTCCTCTTCATTGATCGTTTGCCATCGCAGCGCATGACCTGAACGATGGGTGGGATAGAAAGCCAGGGTCGGCCGGTTCAGGGCGCCTGCGAGATGCAGGGGACCGGTCGATCCACTGATCCAGAGGTCAGCGAAGGCAATGTGCTCGGCAAAGGCGACAAGACCCTGCGGAGAGTCATAGCAGTGGGCCCGTTTGGGGTCGCCAGCAACCTCCACCACCCGGCGAGCCGCCTCCGCTTCCCCGGCTCCGGCCGTCACGATCACGTGGGTCCCGGGATCTTCGAGCAAACGCCGGGCCAGGTAGCCGTATTCTTCGGGCTTCCAGTTGGGGGCCGATCCGCCGTGTCCCGGATGCAGGAAAATCACTCGGGCCTGTTCAGGGATTCCGGCAGATCCGAAAAACTGGCGGCGTCGTTCCCCAACCCGGATCGGATCGAGGGAGAGATAAGGCGGCTTGGGCCAGGAGGGGGGGATGCCATATCGGCCGAGCAGCGAAAACACGAGCTCCACGTTGTAGGCCCATTCGGGCCGGAGGGACCGGGAGCGCCGCTGTTTCAGGGTCTCGTTGTAAAACAGCTGGTCAATTTTCGTGGCGGGCGCCACACGATGGCGGATTCCGGACCGCCACAAAGCCAAAGCCAGGGGGAGACGGGTGGCAAAGACCACCGCCCCGTCAGCATCCAGTCGCCGGAAGCCATCCGCCACTTCGCGAACCCGCCTCCAGCGGAGGGGATGCGGATCTCCCACCACGACAGTATCAATCGAGGGACAGATCCGGGCCAAAGGTTCCGTGTAGGCGGGAACCCAGGCAACCAGTTCGGTTCGGGGCAAGGCGGCACGCAAGACGGCGAAAGCTGGCCAGGCCAGCAGGAAATCGCCCAGTCGGTCATTCCGGACCAGGATCAGCTTCGCCGGTGGTCGATAGCGGCTTGCCTCGCGTACCGAAGGAGAAGGGGGCCCCGGCGGGATCATGCCCGGAGCATCCAGATCCTGCAACAGGCCCTGGTGGCCGGACGGTTCACAACCACCGTCCTCCCACGACCTCGGGAAAATCATGACCCTCCAAAATTCCCGCACCGGCATAAACCCAAGCCGGAATCGAAACCGAATCAGCAAGATAGGCCCGAACCAGAACCCGTTCAAAACGCGACAACCCGACCGCCGGGTCGAATTCCTCAAAGTGATCCAGTTCCGCAAGCCAGCCGCGTGGGTTCAGGAAATCCAGAAGCTCGCCCTGAACCCATCCGGCGGGTTTTTCAGACTTGGAAACATCCTTCCTGGCGTGTAGAGTAAACAAGGGGTTCTCCTGTATGGATTTCGGATCCATATTCCCTTCCGACGCGGGCACCTTCGCGAGCGCCCGTTGGCACGACCAGTCCCATTCGGGATCCGCGCTCCCGTGCACAAGAACCTCATGGGTCGACAGCTCGACCACCGGGTGCCCCCATGGGGTTTCAAACAACCGGCCGCGGATCTGTGCCGTCCGGATCTGGATGGCCGAGGCGCAAAAACGCTCATGGTTGACAAAACCCCTCTTGAGCGTCCCGTAGACAAACAGGCGGAAAAAGCCTTCAGGGCACTCCGGAACCATTGGAGCTCCGGGATTGATCCAAGTGAGGGGTGTTCACCCCTCTCTTGCCCGGAGCCTTCCGGGCAGTCTCCAGCCGGTAGCGGGACAGGGCCCACAACGGGAAATAAAGGGAGTAACCATGGTACTTGAGATAGAAGACACGGGGAAATCCGGGGGCGGTGAAATCCCGGTCCAACCAGCTCCCCTGCTGATTCTGGGTCCGTACAAGGTAGTCGACCCCCCGCTGGACGGAGAGCGAGCCGGCATGACCTGCGGCCATGAGGCCGAGCAAAGCCCAGGCGGTCTGAAATGCGGTGCTTTCCGTTCCACGTCCGGCACGTTCCGGATGGAAATAGGTGTCGTTTCCCTCGCCCCATCCCCCATCCTCGCGCTGCTGCTCCATCAACCAGTGCGCCGCTTTCTGGATCCAGTCGGCTGACATGTCGAGACGGGCTTCCTCGAGGCCGATCAGGACATGGGTCGTCCCATAGAGGTAGTTCGTCCCCCAGCGGCCAAACCAGGCGCCATTCGTCTCTTGCTCGGATCTCAGGAAACACAGGCAACGGGCCACGCTTTCCCGATCCTGGCCTCGATTGAGGCGCCCCAGAAATCCCAGGACATGCGCGCTCACATCGCTGGTTGGCGGATCAAGCAGTGCCCCATGGTCGGCAAAAGGGATCTCGTTCAGGTAATAGTGGGTATTGTCGGCATCAAAAGAGCCAAACCCACCGTTTTGGCTTTGCATGCCGGCTGTCCAGTCAGCTGATTTATGAATTGATTCAATATAATGCATTCTGAACTTTGAGCGGTCTATAACCCATCCGACAACAGCCGTGTCGTCGAGATCCGGGTAATGGGGGTTTGCATACTGGAACGCCCAGCCTCCAGGTGCCAGCCGGGGTCGCTGGAGGGCCCAATCTCCATATACGTCAGTCACCTGCTTGGCCCTGAGCCAGTCCAGCCCCTTCCGGATCGGATCTTCCCCGCATTCCCCGCTTTCCTCCAAGGCCAGAAGAGCAAGGGCAGTATCCCAGACGGGTGAAACGCAGGGCTGGCAGTAGGCGTCTTCCTCTCGCTCCACGACAAGACGGTCGATGGCGCTTCGCGCCATCTGGCACAGGGGATCTTTCCGATCGTACCCCAGCAACAAGAGTGCTTCATAGGCGTTGACCATGGCCGGAAAAATGGCCCCAAGCCCGCTTTCTCCATTCAGACGCTCACAAAACCAAAGGCAGGCCTTGTCGATTGCCCGCTGGCGCACGAAGCGGGGAACCAAGGGTTCGAGAGTCCTGCCCATGCGGTCTAGTAGCAGGAAAAAACGGCCCAGCCGGGTTTGAATCCGGAAGTAGTGGCGTTCTTTTTCAGGGGGAACCACGAACAACTCCCGGATCCCGATCTTTTGGGGATTGGCAGCCCGCGCTCGAAGCGAGCACAGGATCAAAAGAGGGACCAGCACGGTCCGGGACCAGTAGGAGACCTTGGTCAGATGAAAGGGGAACCAGCGCGGGAGGAGGATGATCTCGACCGGAATGAAGGGGATCGCCCGCCGTGGCAGCTGACGGAAAAAATAGAGGGTGATGCGGGTGAAGACGTTGCAATGGGCTGCACCTCCGGCCCGAAGGATGGCAGCCCGGGCCCGAGCCAGGGTCGGCGATTCCGGATCCTCACCCGAGAGTTTCAGCGCAAAGTAGGACTTGACCGAGCAACTGAGGTCAAATCCGCCACCCGCGTAAAGAGGCCAGCCATCATGGATCGGATCTTGGTGCTGCCGGAGGTAGCAGCGCAGTTTTTCCTGGAGGGGTTCATTGACCTCACCCACATAATGCATAAGAAGGATGTATTCCGCCGGGATGGTGCAGTCCGCCTCCAGCTCGAAGCACCAGTGACCATCCGGGTGCTGGTGGGCCAGAAGCTGCCGGACGGCCAGACGGATCGCCTCATCCAGCCGGGACGGCCGCTCTGGGTTTTCCGGGATCACACAAGAACTGATCCGTGCCTCGCATTCAAAGGGGAAGGACACGTTGATCAATCGGTCTGGGACCAGTTGGGCTTTCCGTCAAGCGGAGTCACGGCACAAAGATCTTCCGGAAGGTCGGGCAGTCCACGGCTGGACAGCTGGAAAAGCCAGCGCAGCATCCAGTCGTTGCGAACCGAAAAATGGACGGCCCGCGTGACCCCGCGGACAGCCCGACGGGAAATCTTGACCTCCGTGCCAGTCGTAAAGTCGGGTGCCTGGTTGAGCTTGCGCAACGACAGGACGGCAAAACCGATCGCCCACAGGCAAAAACGCCGGATCCCGGTCTCCTTTCTCGGGATGAGCAGGGAGTAGTTCAGCGCATTGCTGAGGTGCCGCACGGCCACCGCGATCAGTTGCTGCATCGCGGGGTGGAACCCGGGATTGGATCGGTTGGGCTGCAGGGTCGCGAGGTCGCAGCCGGTCCGCGCAAACATATCCCGGGGCAACCAACAAGTGCCCCGGGCCCGGTCCTCCCAAAAGTCCTTGAGAATGTTCGTCATCTGCAAGCCCTGGCCAAATGAGACCGCCAAGGGCATGAGCTGGGAACGACGGGCGGCAATCGTGTCTGAATGGAGACAGAAAAGATCGGTCAGCATTTCACCGACCACGCCTGCCACATAGTAGCAATACCGGTCGAGCTCGTCGAGGTTCGCCAAGCCCTGGAGGCTCACAGTGCGCTGGAAAAAGGGCATCCCCTCGCACATGATGCCGAGGCATCGAGCGACCGTCTCGCGCACGGGCGCCTGCGTGCTGGCCGTCACCTGCATGACGAGAGGCAACCGTTGAACGAGTTCCTTTTCGGACGCCGTGGTCTGCCTCAATGCCGAGGAGACCCGCAACGTAAACGCATTAACATCTTCCTGGTTCGCAAGAACCCGGTTGAGGTCCCGGTGAAACTCGCTTTTCCGCTCAGCCGGAAGCTCGGGATCATCTTCGATGGTATCGGCGATGCGGCAGAGCAGGTAGGCATTGCCGACCACCAGTCCGAGTTCCTGGGGAAGTTCCGGTATCGTGAGGGCAAACGTCCGCGACACGCGGTCCAGGATCTCTTTCTGGAAGTCAATCGCCTCCCGTGAGGGCCGTTCATCAAACATGATCCATCCTCATCTCGGTTCTTGATGCGCTCATGGGGTGGCAGCACCCACAGGGTGCACCCGGCTTAATCGGTACAGTTTACTCCCCCCCCCGTGGATTTTCATTCGGCGGCATCGGGTCCGAGAAACCACCGGACCGCATCCTGGATGGCGACCAGAGATGGGCGATGCACATAACCCAATTCGGATTCCGCCTTGGCACTCGAGAAATACATTTTTTTTCTTGCCATTGCGAGAGCATCCCGCGTCAGGCGAGGTTCGCGACCCGTCATCTGGCCCCAGGCTTCTGCGGCCAGTGCGAGCGGCCAGAGCGGGCGCAGGGGGAGCCGGAGCTTGGGCGAGGAACGGTGTGCACAGCGCGCCACATCCTCCAGGAGATCCCGAAGCGCCCGGTTGTCACCACCCAGGATATAGCGCTCACCGGTCCGGCCATGCTCGAGGGCCTGAAGGTGCCCCCGGGCCACATCATCGACATGCACGATATTGAGCCCCGTATCGACATAGGCAGGCATATGGCCGGTGGCGGCATCGCGCACCAGCCGCCCCGTCGGAGTCGGCTTGATGTCGCGCGGGCCCACGGGGGTCGAAGGGTTCACGATCACCGCATCCAAGCGACCGTCCCGAACCCAGGCTGTGACCAGTGCTTCCGCCTCGAACTTGGACTGTTTGTAGGGACCGATCATGGACTCGATGCCACTCGGCGTCTCCTCATTCGCCGGTTGTCCATCCGGATGGAGTCCCAGGGTGGCGACACTACTCGTGTAGACAAACCGGTCGACTCGATTTTCGATGGCCGCATTCATGGCATTTCGTGTTCCCTCGACGTTGGTCCGTCGAAGCAGGCCGGGATTCCGGGCCCACAAACGGTAATCGGCGGCCACATGGAAGAAAACCCGGCAGCCTTGACCCGCCCGGCTCAACGAAGCCGGGTCCAGCAAGTCTCCCTCGACTGCATCCACATCCAGTCCCATGAGGTTAGAGCGCGAACTCGTGGGGCGAACGAGGGCACGGACCTCATGTCCCCGTTCCAAAAGCTGTCTCAGAACGGCTGAGCCGACAAATCCGCTCGCACCGGTAAGCAAAACCCGCATGCCCGGCTCCCTTCTCAGCCCAATCCGATGCCGGTCCGTCCAGAACCGGCTCCCGATCGCCCCCATGCCAGGATGGACACCCCGATGCGCAGAGCTTTTCCCACCGACTGGAGCCATCCACTGAAACGCCAGGGTTCATTGTACTGGAAGACGGAAATCGAACCGCTGCCTGAACCATCCGCCGGACCATACGGTCCGGGCAGGCATTCGCTATAGTGGTTTCGAAGGCGATGGGCAGGAGGGTTCATGCTTACTGTTCTGGGTCTCCTTTTTCTCGGATTTCCCTCCGTCTACGCGCTCATGAGCCTGCAGGGCATGTCCCGCTGGTCCAAAACCCGCGTGGAACAAGCTCCCCTTCTTCCCGTCTCCCTCCTCAAACCGCTCCATGGCCAGGAGGCGGGGCTCGAGGCTTGCCTCCGTTCCTTTTGCGATCAGGACTATCCGGACTATGAACTCGTCTTCGGACTGCAGGATCCCAAGGATCCGGCCCTCCGCGTGGTTCACAACCTCCAGACCGCATATCCCGACCGGATCATCCGGATCGTGGTCTCGCGCGAACAAATCGGCGCCAACCCCAAGGTGAACAACCTCTCCAACCTCTACCCCTTCGCACGGCATCCTTGGATCGTGATCTCCGACAGCGACATTCTCGTACCCCGGGACTACCTGCGCCGTCTCGTGCCGCCTCTCGGAGACAAACGGAAGGGGCTTGTGACCTGCCTCTATGGGGGGCTGGACAGCGGGACCTTGTGGACGCGCCTCGGCAAACTTTTCATCGATGACGGTTTTGCACCTGCGGTCTGGGTTGCCTGGCTGCTCGGATCACGGGCATTTGCCTTCGGGGCAACCTTGGCCATCCGACGCGAGACCCTCGATCACATCGGCGGTTTCAACGCCCTCGCGGACCTTCTCGCGGATGATTACCGAATGGGCGAGCTCGTCCGCAGACAGGGACTGGAAGTCGTGCTGGCACCCTTTGTCGTCCAGACCCGCCTCAGCGAGAACTCCCTCTCCGCACTGTGGGACCATGAACTGCGCTGGCTCCGGACCATCCGTTTCGTTGATCCCTGGGGATTTTCTTTTTTATGGATCACCCTCGGTTCTCCGCTCATCCTGGCTGGATCCATCGCATTGGCATGGGGCATCGGATGGATGGCGGTTCCCTGGGTCTTTTTGGCCGTCATCGTCCGTCTTGTGCTACATTATCGTTCTGCCGGGTGCCTGGGTGTGGAGGCGGGCCCCGTCTGGCTGGTTCCGATCCGCGATTTCCTGACGCTCCTGGAATGGGGGGCTGCCTTTATCTCGAGGCAGGTGAACTGGAAAGGCCAGGAACTCAAGATTGGACGGGGAGATGGGATCGACCCGGTCCAGGACCCGGATCCCTAACCCCTGACGCAGGCATGACCGCGCGGAGGATGCATGAAAACCCTGTTTTTAAACCCTCCTTCCTACGAGGGATTTGATGGCGGCGCCGGGGCGCGGTACCAGGCACGACGCGAGATCCGCTCGTTCTGGTATCCCACATGGCTGGCCCAACCGGCGGCCCTTGTCCCCGACAGCCGGCTGATCGATGCACCGGCGGATGGTCTTTCGGCCGAGGATGTGCTGCGGGCGGCTCGGGATTACGAACTCGTTCTGATCTACACGAGCTCGCCCTCCTTCGAGGGTGACGTCAAGCTGGTCGAAGCCTTCAAGGAACGGAATCCCGGAATCCAGGTCGGGCTGGTCGGTGCCAAAGTGGCCGTGGAACCCGAATCCTCCCTGGAGGCATCCTCCCAAATCGATTTCGTCGCACGCGAGGAGTTTGACTACACCATCCGGGAAATTGCCGAGGGCCGCCCCCTGTCCCAAGTGGACGGCGTGAGTTACCGGGACGAACGGGGACAGATCCACCACAACCCCGGTCGTGCGATCATCGAGAACATGGACGAGCTCCCGTTTGTGTCGACTGTCTACAAACGGGATCTCACCATCGAGAACTATTTCATCGGCTACCTTCAGCACCCCTATGTCTCGTTCTATACCGGACGGGGCTGCCGCTCGAAATGCACTTTCTGCCTGTGGCCACAAACGATCGGTGGCCACCGCTACCGGGTCCGCAGCCCGGAGAGTGTCCTCGAGGAGGTCCGTTACATTCAGGAGAATTTTCCCCAGGTCAAGGAAATCTTCTTCGACGATGACACCTTTACCGATTTCAAGCCTCGGGTGGAAACCATTGCCCGCGGTCTCGGGAAACTGGGCGTCACCTGGTCGTGCAACGCCAAGGCCAATGTCCCCTACGAAACCCTCAAGATCATGCGGGACAACGGGCTCCGGCTCTTGCTCGTGGGCTACGAGTCGGGAAACCAACAGATCCTGTTCAACATCAAGAAAGGGCTCCGGACCGATATTGCCCGCGAGTTCAGCCGGAACTGCCGGAAGCTCGGGGTGACGATCCACGGCACGTTCATTCTCGGCCTGCCGGGAGAAACCCGTGAAACCATCGAGGAAACCATCCGATACGCCCAGGAAATCAATCCCCATACGATCCAGGTTTCACTGGCTGCACCCTACCCGGGAACCCGCCTGTACCAGGAAGCGGTGGAAAACGGCTGGCTCACGGCCCAGGAACAGGATCACCTGGTTTCCGGTAGCGGATTCCAACTGAGTCCGCTCAGCTATCCGGACCTCTCGCACCAGGAGATTTTCGATTCCCTCGCCCGCTTCTACAAGCGCTTCTATTTCCGCCCGACCAAGGTGGCAGAGTTGGTATGGGAGATGCTGAAGAGTCCGGAAATGATGAAACGCCGTCTACGGGAGGGAGTCGAGTTTTTCCACTTCCTCCAAGAACGGCAACAAGCCTCCTGACTTTTCCCCGACGTGGCATGGAAACTCGGGGACGAGTGATGGGACCTTTCCACGATCGCAAGGTTTTGACGCCGCCTCCCGCGAAACCCGGTCTCCGGTCTTGGCCGGACTTCCGACCTTGAACTCCTCCCCCCGGCAGATCATCCTGACTGCGGACGACTTCGGCGAGAGTCTCCCGGTCAATGAAGCGGTTGAAAAAACGCACCGGGAGGGTGCCCTGACCGCGGCCAGTCTCATGGTCAATGCGGATTCAACCGAGGATGCCGTCCGACGTGCCCATGCCCTGCCCCGGCTGGGCGTTGGCCTGCATCTCGTTCTCTGCCACGGTCGGGCGAGTGCCCCGCGTGACCGGATTCCCGACCTCGTGGACCGGAACGGCAACCTCACGAATCGAATGGTCAGAAGCAGCTTCGGCTATCCTTTATCGGAAAGGCTCAGGCACCAGCTGGCCCATGAGATTGAAGCCCAGTTCCGGCGCTTTTCGGCCACCGGGCTCAGACTCGACCACGTCAATGTCCATAAGCATTTTCATTGCCATCCGACCCTGCTGGAACTGATTCTCGAAATCGGGCCGGATCACGGCATGCGGAGCCTCCGCCTCCCCCGTGAACCGTGGCGTCTTGGACTTCAGGCAGGACAGGGACTCGTCAAACTGCAGCCCATCCTGCTCTCCCCGATCCTCCGGACCATGGTGCGGAAAATTGAACGGCGCGGCATCCACCACAATCAGTACCTATTTGGCCTCAGTGCAACGGGACGCATGACCGCCGAACTGCTCCTCACGGCGATCCCCCAGTTTCCGGATGGACTGGGAGAGATTTATTTTCACCCGGCCTCTGCTTCCCGGCTGAAAGAACACCGCGAGTCACCGGCAATCCGCGAGGAGAATGCCCTCCTTGACCGCCGCATTTCCAAAACCCTGTCGGAGCAGGGGTTCCACCCCACGACGTTCCATGCCAGCCTCTGACGGTTCAATCGACCGGATGGCCTTTCGTGCCTAAACGGGACCGTAACTATGTCCATGTGCTGACCCGGATCGTCCGGCAGTGCGGCCGCTCGGCTTCCCTGGTTCTGGTCTTGGCTGGCCTGTTGACCGCCCTTTCCCTGTTCGTGACGATCACCCGCTTCCGGATCGACACCAACATGACCGATCTTCTGGCCAGGCATCTTCCCTACCATGAACTCGACCAGGAATATCATCACGATTTTCCAGGCGTCCATGAGACGATCGTCCTGGTCGTGCATGCCACCCAGGCAGGGACCCTGCAAAAGGCAACCCACACCCTCAAGGTTTGGCTCCATCGCCATTCCGCCCTTTACCACGACCTCTATCAACCCGGTGGCGGCTCCTTTTTCAGGAGGAATGGACTGCTTTACCTCTCTTCATCCCGGCTCCGGAAACTGCTGGACCGGATCGATCGTGCGGAACCCGTCATGGCCCATCTGGCCCTGGATCCCACGACCTCCGGTTTTTTTTCGATGCTCTCGGGCTCCTTTCGCCACCCGCGGACACTCGCCCCACTGGCCTCCCAGTACGCCCACCTCTTGGGTCTCGTGACCCAGACGGTCCAGACCACCCTGCGGCGGCAAACCCGTTCACTCCCTTGGAGCCACCTGCTCTCCGGACGGGGGGTCCATGACACAGCCGGCCATTCGGCAATCCTCATCGTGAAGCCCAAAGCCATGCCCGGAGCCCTTCGTCCTTATGAAACGGCCATTGGCCGGCTTCAGCAGGAGATCTCCCGGCTGGAATCCCGGACTCGCCCTCCCCTCCATGTGGGACTCACGGGAGGAGCCGTCCTGGATGATGCCCAGTTGCATTCCGCCACTTCGGGCGTTGATTTTGCGACACTCTTGTCGCTTGTGGCCATCATCTCCATCCTCCTGCTTGGCTTCCGCCGGATCAAGCTGGTCGTGGCGATTCTCCTCACGCTGCTCGTGAGCCTGATCTGGACCGTGGCTTTCGCGCTGGTCACCATGGGCCCGTTCAATCTGATCTCCATCTCCTTTGCGGTGCTGTTCATTGGTCTGGGCGTGGACTTCGGGATCCAGTTCTCGACTCGTTACCTGGAAGAATCGCGCGCCAACCCCGAGACTTGCTCAGCACTCGAGCGAACCGGCCTTGCGATGGTCCTGCCCCTCTCACTGGCCGCCCTGGCTGCTGCGATCAGCTTTTTTTCCTTTGTGCCGACCCAGTACGCGGGCATCATCAGTCTCGGCCTCATCGCCGGAGTGAGCATGTTCATCTCCCTTGCGGCAACACTCACCCTCCTGCCCGCCCTGGTCCGGACCCTGGGTGTGCAGGCCGGTCCCGGCCCATCCGGGATCCAGATCGGACGAGTCCTTCGTGTCCGGCGCCATGGCCCCTGGATCAGCGGTCTTTTTCTGCTCCTTGGCCTCGTTGCAACCTATTTCGTGACCCAGGTGCATTTCGATTTCAATCCCCTGAACCTGCAAAACCCGAACTCCCCTCCCGTCCGGACGTTCCGTCACCTGGTCGCCCGAAGCCGGTTTTCGCCCTACAGCATCGATGTGATGGAACCCGGACTGGCCGCAGCCCGCCAGCTCCAAAAACGCCTGGATCGCCTCTCCTCAGTCCGGATGACCGTGAGTGCAGCGAGTTTTGTTCCGGATCACCAGCGCCGCAAGCTGGCCCGGATCCGGCAAGCCGCGCTCCTGTTCCCGCCTTTTTTCATGCAAACCCGGATCTCCCCGGCTCAACCGGCTCGATCCCGTCGTAGCATCCAGCACTTTCTCAATGTCACCCGGCGGATCCGGCTGACCGGCAAACTCGGCCGCCTGGCCGGGCCCCTCGTGGCGCTCAGACGGGTCCTCCAGCAGTTCTTGCGTCTCCCCGACCGGGCAGCTTCGCGCTGGGACCTTCTCCAAGACAATCTCATGGGTTCCTTCCCGATGGCCCTGCATCGGCTGGAGACGGCGTTTCAAGCCCAATCCATCACTCTGGCCCGCCTTCCCGAAAGTTTGCGCAAACGCTATCTCAACAGCAAAGGGGTGGCCCGGGTCCAGGTTTTTTCCCGCTGGAACCTGAACCATCTCGACCGCCTCCGCCAGTTCGTGCGCCAGGTGACCCACGTCGCGCCCCGTGCGATTGGAACCCCGGTCATGCTTGTTGACGGAGGCAATGCCGTGCTGGGTGCCTTCCAGCAGGCGACCCTCACGGCCTTTTTGGGAATCCTCCTCCTCCTGTTCTGGGTCCTGAGGGACATCCGCCACACCCTGCTCGCCCTCGCTCCCATGATCTTGACCATCGTTCTGGCCAGCGCCACAATGTGGCTTTGGGGCATCTCCTACAATATGGCCAATATTATCGTTCTGCCCCTGCTCATGGGACTCAGTGTCGCGTATGGCATCTATTTCATCGTGCGGTGGAGGGAGGGGCATGACCTGGACCTTGTCCTCGGAACCAGTACGGCCCGCGGGATCCTGGTCAGCGGCTTGGCGACCCTGAGTACCTTCGGTAGCCTCGCCATTTCTCCTGACCGGGGGATCTCGATCCTGGGACAGACGTTGAGCATCGTGATGGGCTGGGTCCTTGTATCCACTCTGGTGGCGCTTCCGGCGATCCTCTCCCTGCTTCCCGACCGGAACCGGCCAACGGCCCGAGTGTCCGCGCGATGATCTCGTCCTCGACCCGCTCTCCCCGCTCCCCGTCCCTGACAGGCTCCTGCCCCCTTTCCGCGATCATTTTCGCATCTCTGGGACTCACGGCCACGGTCTGGCTGATCCTGGTCACGGGTCTTCGTGGCATTGAAAACACACTGGCAATCGCCGGATTCAGCATTCTCTGGGTAGTCCCCCTCCATATCATCCCCATCATGCTGGACTCGCAGGGCTGGCGGGTCCTGCTCCACGATGGTGATCAGAAACCCTCCTCGGGATTTCTGTTCTGGGTGGCCGGAATCCGCGAGGCCATCAACGGGCTGCTCCCGGTTTTCCGGGTGGGTGGGGAATTCACGGGAGCCCGCCTGGCCACCCGGGCCGGAATCAGCAAGGCCAACGCCATTGCCAGCGTGCTCGTCGAAGTCACGCTTACCCTGTTCAACCAGGTCTTCTTCACGCTCATGGGGATCTTCCTTCTGCTGACCATGAGCATGCACCATCCCTTCTATGGGCAGATCCTGCCTCCCCTGGCATTGGGCACCGCCGCCATCCTGATCTTCATGCTCATCCAGCGCGGTGGACTTTTTGCCTTTTGCCACCGCTGGATCGAGCGGATGGGAGGGGGAAACCGCTTTGTCAGGGCCGTGGGTGACCCCCAGGCACTGGACCAGGCGATCCGCAGGCTCTATCAGCGCCGGTCCCTCCTCTTGCGGGCGGCACTCTGGCAGATGGCAGGGCTTCTCGCCGGTGTCCTTGAAATCTGGCTGGCCCTGTTCCTGCTCGGCAGCCGGGTGGGCTGGAGCGGTGCCCTGATCCTCGAAAGCTTGAGCCAGGCGTTACGCAGCATGTCCTTTTTTGTTCCCTCCGGAATCGGGGTACAGGAAGGCGGATTTGTGGTGTTCGGAAGCCTGCTTGGGATCCGTCCGGACATCACGCTTTCCCTCTCCCTGGTCCGGCGTCTCCGGGAAGTCCTTTTTGGTCTGCCTTTCCTGGTTTCCTGGCAATGGCTCGAACGTCGGAAATGGGCCTTGGGAGAAGCCTCGCTCCCTCCGCCCGACCCGTCCTGACCGGACGGGCCCGATCCGGAAACCGGCCCCATCGTATCTGCTCCGCATCTTTCGGGAATGAAACTTATGGGAAACCACGCCGCAGCCCCTCCACCCTTCGCCAGACACCGGATCCGGCCGGCTCCGTTTTGGCGGATGTCCCTTTTCCTGCTGCTTCTCGGGCTTGAGGCTCCGGTCCATGGAGCCTCCCTCCCACCCGGCCCACAAGCCGCCTCCCCGACCAGCGTCATCCACCTGTTCGACCAGTCCCTTCTGGCCTCGATGCAGGCCGGGGCCCGGGCCGGTTTCACCGGAAGGTACCGCCTCCTGGAACCGGTGATCCGGCGGACGATCGCCTGGAGTGCCATGTTGCACCTGCTGACCGGGCGTGACTGGGAACAGTTCAGCCCTGCGCAACGGCTTCGGCTCCGCCAACTCTTCATCCACTACACGATTGCCAACTATGCCCACGAGTTCAGCGGATACGAAGGTCAGCGCTTCGAGATCATCAAGCACCGGCATTACCCCGCCTATGACCTCGTGATTGCGAGATTCAACGAGAAGAACCACCGGCACCATACCTTTGTCTACCTTCTCCAGAAAGTCCGTTCAACCTGGCGGGTCGTCAACATTTTCGTGGATGGAGTGAGCAACATCTCCCTCCTCAAGTCCCAGTTCCAGTTCATGGTGAGAAAGAGCGGACCGGAGGGCCTGTTCGACTACCTGACCCGATCGATTCACCGCCTGGAATCATCGCCTGGCCCTTCTCACCGGAGCCATGCCCCGTGACTCCCCGCCTAATCCGGTCCGGGACCCTGATCGGCCGCATGCGAGCCCGGTGGATACCGGTCGGGCTCGGTGTGGCCACCGGCCTCCTGCTTCTCTCCGGCTGTGGCGGGGCCAGTTCCACCGTGGCCTTGCCGGGAATCCTTTACCTGGGCACTGGAAACCGGATCCTCGAGCTCAATCTCGAAACCCACCGGGTCCGGACTGTGATGCATCTGCCCGACCATCTTCGGGTGGATGTCCTCTCGTCCGTCTCGCCCAACCGGCTTTTGGTGAGCACCTACCCCCAGCACACGATTGCCCTTCTCAACCTCCAGACCCACCACTGGACACGGCTTCGGAGTGGCTGGAAGGCGGTGGCCTTTCCGCATCTCCAGCGTTTCGTCTTTTACGATACGGTCAAGCCGGGACTCTATGCCGAACGGCTCTACTGGTCCTCTTTCCAGAATCCCCAAATCCGGCATCTCATCGACCCCGGCCCCTTTCCGATCCCCATCCCGGTCATCCGGGTGGGGACCGTGCGCTTTCTCTATACGAGCTGGCGCAAGACACATGAACAGGCGCTTTGGATCCACAATCTCGAGAGCGGAAGTTTCCGCAAACTGCCGGTCCCCCTGACCTACCCGGAACTCCGCCTCTCCCGTGACGCCGTCCTGTGCTCCGCCGTCGGGGTGAAGACCTACCCCTACTTCCGGTATGACCTCTCCACCGGAACCCAAAGCCCGATCCACCTTCCCGCCTGGTACACACCCATCCGGAATATCCCCCCCTTGCACGGCTTCCTGGTCGGGAAGCACTCCTCCAGCCTCTTTGTCTCGCCGGGGCGCCGCTGGACCCTGTACCTGGAACCCTGGCAGGACGGCCACCGGATCCGGCTGCTCCGGCACACGCGCGTCGGCCTGGATACAGTCATCTGGACCCGCTCGCAATAGCCTCTTGAAAACCCCTCTCCTGTTTCGCCATCTGGGAGCCTTGCTCTACGACGGTCTGGTCGTGCTGGCCCTCTGGTTGCTCGGCACCTTTTTCCTGGCGCTTCTCTTCCACCCGGCCGATCGCTCGTTGAACGCTTCGGTCACCGGGCGCATTCTTTACTGGTGCTTCCTGCTCGCGCTGGCCTGGATCTTCCTCGCGGGATTCTGGAGCCATGGCGGACAGACCTTGGGCATGAAGGCCTGGCGTCTCAAGCTCATCCGCGGGGAGGACCATCAGCCGGCGGACTGGTCCCATGCCTCCATCCGATTTTTCGCGGCGCTCGTCGAGTGGCTCCTTGTGGGAGCCGTGCTGCTGCCTGTCTACTTCATGGCCCCCCGGACTCCGGGACACCGAACCGCAACCCTGTCGCTCTACCTCACCCTCTGGCTGGTCATGGCTTTCCTGGTCCTTGTTCTGACGAGCCTCCTGCCCCGGGGGAGCCTCCATGACCGGTTGTCCAAGACCCGGCTCGTCCGCGCAGATACTGCCCGCCCAGCCCGTTCCGATTCAGTCAAGCCCCCCTCCGGTCCCGACGGGCCGGCTCCGTGCCATCGTCCGGGATCTTCCAATCAAAGCGCTCTCCCACCGTGAGATCCAGGCGTCGCGCGGCAGAATCGCGGTTACAGGCAATCTCGACAAGCCCGATCGAGTTGATGTACCAGAATGCCTGGCCCACGGGAACGGATCCGAACACCGGGGCAAAGGGCAACTCCCGATCCTTGCAGCACAGCCGCCAGCCGGACCCGGTCCCGCAGCCCCGATAACCGGTCGTGGCATTGCCAAAACGGTCGATCAGGATAATTTCCGGGCTATCCACCGGCCAGTCGCTGCCGATGAGGGGCGCAAGATGAGATCGGAA
>JAKATI010000029.1 GCA_021828045.1 Pseudomonadota bacterium
GCCCCGGCAGTGCGTGCCATCGCTCCCGACAGCAACAGCATCACCCCCACGGAAAAGAGCCCACGATACGGAGAAAATGGACGAGGTTTCATAGGATTATCCTCCCTTGATCTTCCGGCTTGTACTTGATTCTTGTACTTGATTAATGGCCGACTTTCTCAAACCACGTCCTACCACTTCCGGATCAGGATGTCAAATGGCACCCCAGGGCCGGGGATGGGTGGGGATTTCCCCCAAGCCGGTTCCGATGGTCCCTTTCGAGGGGGAAAGTCAGCGGGGAAGACTGTGGGAACGGCTCTGGGGAGCGGCGACAGGAAGGCATGCCGTGACCCGGGATAAGGTCAGCGCCGGGCTGGATCTGCCCTGCGCCCGGGTCAGCTTTCTCCTTTTGTCCCCCGGACTGGTTGTTTTTAGTATAGTCCGATCCATCCCCCTGCCTGGAGCCTGTCCGATGCGTCCGCCAGTTGCGGCAAATCACCCGTGACAGCCGGCCCGTCTCCCTCCCGGCTCGGAATCGTCCTGCCCGGTGGAGGGGCCCGTGCCGCCTACGAGGTGGGCGTGATCAAGGCCCTAGCCGAACTCTGGCCGGCCGGTCTCCGCCCGCAACCGGACATCCTGGCCGGGACTTCGGCCGGAGCCCTCAACGCCATTTTCCTGGCCAGCCGCATCGACGACCTCGGACGGGGGACCCGCGAGCTCGCAAAACTGTGGGGTTCGTTGACCGTGGATGCGGTCTACACGCATCACTGGCTCCAAGCTTGGCGCCGGAACTGGCTCGCGCGCCGCACACCTCGAGAATCTGCAGCCGAGTCCAATGGCGGGAGCCGCCCGGTCGGGGCCCTCCTCGACAACACCCCACTGCGCCACATTGTCGAGACCCGGGTGGACTGGCCGGCCATCGGGCGGCACATCGAGGAGCACCGCTTGCACGGCGTGGCCATCACGGCCACCTCGTACACGGACAACCGGAGCGTGACCTTCTTCCAGGCCGCGGAAGAGATCGCCGGCTGGACCCGGGTCAGGCGGGTCGGGATCCCGACCCGCCTCACGACGGATCACATCATGGCCTCGGTTGCACTGCCCATCCTGTTCCCTCCGGTCCGGATCGATGGCCGCGACTACGGGGACGGATCGCTGCTGCATCTCACCCCTCTCGCCCCGGCACTCCATCTCGGAGCCGACCGGCTCCTCATTGTCGCGGTTCAGGCTCCCCGTCGGGAGGGGGACGCGCCCTTGCCCAATCCTCCCTCCTGGGTGACGATCGGCGGCTTCCTCTTCGATGCGCTCTTCGTCGACGGGATCTATCTCGACCTCGAGCGCCTCGAGCGGATCAATATGACGCTGCGCCGCCTCGCGGTTCCGGCAGGCGGGCCTTTCCGTCCCGTCGAGACCCTGATCCTGTCACCGAGCCGGGACCCGGCCACCCTGGTCGCCCGTCACCGGGACCGGTTCTCGCGCTGGCTGCGCTGGCTTGTACGGGACACGACCTCCGCCCGTTCTCCGGGCTACACGCTCGAAAGCTATCTCCTGTTCGACGGGGGCTACTGCCGGGATCTCATCGAGCTGGGCTACACCGATACCCGGGCGCGGGCAGAGGAGGTGCTCCGCTTCCTCGAACCGTGCAGAGCCGGTGGAAAGCCGGGCTAGCCCCAGGGAAAGGGACCTTTCTTGATTCCCGGATTGCACTGTGGATCGGGATGACCGCGGTGAGAAGCCGCATCCGGAGGGGAGCCGGTGATCCCAGAAGGTGGTGAAGGGCTGAGCCGTCAGGGCAACGGGGGGCAAGATCTGCGCGACTTCTCGCGGACCCTCCTCTGTGAGAAGGTGATGAAGGCCGTCGTCCACGTTCGCTGTTCCGTGTTCCAGGAAGCTGGGGTTGCAGTGCCGCGCGACCGGTCCGGCCGCATCCTCGAGATGAGCGACGATCTTCGACGACGAGAGCAGGCACCCTTTCAGGGCGGGACTCGGGCCGCCACAGTTGATCCTGGTGGTTGGGCGGCGATTTTTTCGCAGCGGAGGGTTTCCCTGGGCGATCCCGCCTTCGGCTTGCACCGTGTGCTATCATGCCGCCACTCCGAGCCGGATCACCAGAAAAAACCGGGAGGCTTGCGTCATGAGTGATTCCATCTCATCGGGTCGGCGACCTTCGAGGAGCCTGGTCCACCTGTGGACCGTTGTGGGGCTGATCGTGATCCTGGCCTATGTCCTCGACTTGATGATCTCGACCTCGACCTCGCACCCCGTCTCGCTCGGCAATGCACACGGCGATCTCTTGATCATGGGCTCCGAGTGGACCGTCGTCATCGCGTTGGCCATCGTGAGTTTCGGGTTTCAGCGGCGCCATCCGGGTTTCTTTGGGCTGCGCATGCCGGGGTGGCGCGACATTCTGACGATGCTCGCTTTCCTGGTTCTGAGCGCCATCCTGGTCGTCGGCCTGTTCATGATTCCCGAGATCCGCCACCAACTGGCGGCCTTCTCATCGCACCAGCAGCACCTCACCGCTGCTCCGTTTGACGTGCGTTTGGGACTGGTTCTGACTGCGGGGATCTGCGAGGAGGCAATTTTCCGGGGCTACCTGATCGAGCAAATTCGCGACTGGACGGGATTCACCAGCGTTGGCGCCCTGGTCTCGCTGATCCTGTTCACCCTGCCCCATGCCTGGATTTACGGCTTCGGCCCGGCGCTGCTCATCCCCGCGGTCCTCGGCGGCTCGTTAATTGGGCTATATGTGCTCCGTCGCAACCTTCCGGTCTGCATGCTGATGCATGCGTTGATCGACGGCTATTTCATCCTTCTCGTACCCATCCTGATACACGCACACGGCGGGTGACAGGTGGGAGGGGGCGGGCTGCCGATCCGTTTCCTTTTCAGTCAATGGCCCGTTTCGAGGGCGAGCCCCTTTTTCTGCACGCCCGGATCCAGCTTGAGGTGCCGGACCAGGGTCGGGCGGGGCACCGCGTCAAAAAACCGGGCCAGGGCCTCGGAGACGTAGACCGAGCGGTGCCGGCCTCCGGTGCAGCCGATCGCCACCGTGAAGTAGCTGCGGTTCTGGGTCTCGTAGGCCGGAAGCCATTTGCCAACCAGCCGGGCGATGTCCTGGACGAACTCGTGTGTCTCGCCAAAGCGCTCGAGAAAGTCCCGCACCCTGGGGTCGTTCCCGTTGCGGTCGCGCAGTCCGGCCTCCCAGTGGGGGTTGGGCAGGCAGCGGGCATCGAAGACGAGGTCGGCATCCAAAGGCACACCGTCCCGGTAGGCAAAGGATTCGAAGAGGAGGACGAGGGATCCGCCACTGTGCCGGGCCACCCGGTCCCGGACCTCCGACCGAAGTTCGTGCACCGTCTTGCGGCTGGTGTCGATCACGAGATCGGCTTGTTCCGACAAGGGGGCCAAAAGGTCCCGTTCCTGCCGGATGGCATCAAGGAGCGAGGTGCTCCCCCCGGTGAGCGGGTGGCGTCTGCGGGTCTCGCTGTAGCGCCGGATCAGCACGTCTTCGGCGGTATGAAGGAACACCACGAGCGCGGTGACCCCCTGGTCCCGCAGGCTGCGACACTGTTCCACCACCGGTTTGAGGTCGAGGTCGTGGCTGCGCGCGTCGATGCCCACGGCGAGGCGGTGGTAGAGGGGTTTGTGGCTCATCAGGGTCTTCACGATGACGTTTTCGAGAAGGTCGGGCGGCAGGTTGTCGATGCAGTAGAAGTCCGCGTCTTCAAGTTCGTGCAGGGCGACGGACTTGCCCGATCCGGACTGCCCGCTCAGGACGACCAGCCGGGGCGGGTCCTCCGGGGATCCCCGCCGGGGGGAGTGGGCCGTCTGTTCAGCGCCCATGGCCGTGGTGGTGGGTGCGCTTTTCCTTGTCGCGGCAGAGCTGGGTGGACAGCTTGTCGGCCAGCTGGTCGATGGCGGCGTACAAATCGTCCGCCGTGGCGTCACAGTGGAAGGTATGGCCCCGATTATGGCCGGTCGCCTCCGCCTTGTGGGTCTTCTTCTCGACCCGGAGCACCACGTGAAGATCCGTGAGCGGTTCATAGTGTTCGAGCCGGCCCATCTTGTCCTCGGCATAGCGACGCAGGGGGGGGGTGAGTTCCAGCTGGTGTCCGCTTACGGTGATCTGCATGAGTCAATCTCCGGTCAGGGGGAAGGCTGCTTCAGCCGTTCCCGGAAGGGGGGAAAACCAAGCGATTCACGATACTTGGCGACCGTCCGTCGTGCGACCATGATACCCTCCTGGGCGAGGCGGTGAGCCAGATGGTCGTCCGTGGCCGGATGTGCCGGGTCCTCGGTCTCGAGCCAGGCCCGGAGCCGGGCCCGGACCGCGGCAGCGGAGGTCTCGGGACCGGCCTCCGTGGCCAGGGGAACCGAGAACAGGCGTCTCAGGGCCATGAGCCCGCGCGGGGTCGTGAGGTACTTGCCGTGGACGAGACGCGAGACCGTGGTTTCATGGAGTCCCACCACCGGGGCGATCTGCCGGAGACTCAAGGGGCGAAGCGCCGTATCGCCGTCCGTGAAAAAAGCCTCCTGATGGTCGACCACGGCCTGGGCGAGGCGGATCAGGGACTGGTTGCGCAGCTCGAGTCCCCGGATCAGCCAGCGGGCTTCCCGCAGCTGGGTCCGGAGTGCCTCGTGGCGGTGCGCCGGATCCCGGATCCAGCCCTGCAGGGCCGGGTCGAGACGGAGCTGGGGCTGGCTCCGGCCCTCCAGGCTCACGACCCAGTGGCCGTCGGCCGAGCGGGAGACCCGGAGGTCCGGGACGACATAATCTGCTGTGTCCGGGCTCCGGAGGTACCCATCGGCCGGGCGGGGCTTGAGGGACCGGATCAGGGACCATGCGGCTTCGAGGTCCGTGAGCGGGACGGCGAGCCTGCGGGCCACGCTTGCCCGTGCACCGTGGGCCAGGGACCCGGGATCTTCCGTGAGCCAGCGCAGGGCCAGGGCCTGTCCCGGCGTTCCGGACGACAATAGCTCGAGCTGCACCGTGAGGCACTCGACCAAGGTCCGCGAGCCCACCCCGGCCGGATCAAGGGACTGGATGCGCCTGCGGACGGACTCGATTTCGTCCGGCGGGATGGCGAATCCGTCCGAGAGGCCCGAGCGGATCTCCTCCTCCGAGAGCGTGAGATAGCCGGTCCGCTCATCAATCCCCTCAACCACCGCCCAGGCGATCGCCCGCTCGTGCGGATCCAGGCTCGTGAGGTCAAGTTGCCAGAGCAGATAGTCGATCAGCGTTTCACGCTGGGGAATGTCGGACTCCGCGCCCGGGTGCGGACGGGCCAGACGAACCTCGGGGAACCAGTCCCCCTCCCCCGGCGCCGGGAGATCTTCCCCATCCTCCCCGCTGTCCTCTCCGGCCGCGGGCCGGTCCGGCCCGGGATCACCGGTCGCTCTGAGCTCCTCGGGTCCGGGCATTTCCGGATCCTCGGCGAGGGAGGCGGGAGCTTCCAGAACCTCGAGCAGCACGTTCGTCTGGGCCAGGGTCCGGAGATGCTGGGTCAGCTCCAGGGCAGAGAGCGGCAGGAGCGCCATCATCTGCCTGAGCTCGGGGCTCAGGGTGAGACGGGTCGCGAGACGTTGCGAGAGACCGGGGCTCGTTTTCAAGGGGGGGATGGGATGGGGACTGTCCCTGATTCTAAGCCCAGCGCTCAGAGCTGGAAATGCTCTCCGAGATAGACCCGACGGACCTCCGGATTCTCGAGAATTTCCCGGGAGGGACCCTGGGCAATGACCCGTCCCCCATTGAGGATGTAGGCCCGATGGCAGATCCCGAGCGTCTCGCGCACGTTGTGGTCGGTGATGAGGATGCCGATCCCGAGACTCGTGAGGTGCTGGATGATGCGCTGGATGTCGAGGAGGGACAAGGGATCGACCCCCGCGAAGGGCTCGTCCAGGAGCATGAACTTCGGATTGACCGCGAGCGCGCGCGCAATTTCGACCCGGCGGCGTTCCCCTCCGGACAGGCTCATGCCGAGATGGTGCGAGAGGTGCCCGACATGCAGTTCCTCGAGCAGGTTGAGCAGCCGCTGGTTGCGTTCGCTCGCGGAAAGCTCCGTCCGGAGTTCGAGGACGGCCCGCAGGTTTTCCTCGACGGTGAGTTTCCGGAAGATGGACGCTTCCTGGGGCAGATAGCCCAGGCCCAGCCGGGACCGTTCATGGATCGGCAGGTGGGTCAGGTCGCGCTCGTTGAGCTGGATGTGCCCCTGGTCCGGCCGGATCAGTCCGACCAGCATGTAAAAGGTCGTGGTCTTGCCGGCCCCGTTCGGTCCGAGCAGCCCGACCACCTCCCCGCTCGCGACCTCGAGATCGACGGTTTCGACGACCGGACGGCGCCGGTACCGCTTGGAGAGCCCGCGGGCGGTGAGCCGGTTCAATGCCGCGGGGGGTGATGCGGATGGGGGGGATGGGCCGCCTGCGGGACCACGATCGAGACCCGTTTCCCGCCCGGTGCCTGGAAGGCCTCGACGGTGGCCGTGGTGCGGTCGTAGACAATCCGGTGTGCCCGCACGTGTTCCGTGCCGCGGGTGAGCGACGCCCGGCCGGTCAGGGTGTAGGTATTCCGGGCTGCACGGTAGACGATCTGGAGCGCGTGACCCAGGGTGACCGGTCCCTTGGGCGGTTTCTGCACGAAATGGGCGGGTTGCCCCCAGGCCGTGGCCTGGACGAGTCCGCCCCCCGGCGAGAGCTGCATCCGGACCCGATCCGCATGCAGGGTGACATCGCCCTGGCGCAAAAGGACATGGCCACTGAACAGTTCCTCGCTCGGCTTGCCCTTGGGTCCACTGACATTGAGACGCTGGGCGCGGACGTGGATGGGAGGGCTCGTCTTCCCCGGGGGAGGCGGCGGGGTGGCGAGAGCCGGTGCCACGAGGACCACGAACAGGGTGGCGGGGAGAAGGAGATGCCGGGTGGCGGATGGCTCCCGTCGGGACGGTGGGCCGTTCATGCGGAGGTCGCCCGGGGCTTCGTCGGAGCCGGTGGATGCACAACCGGGGCGATCAGGCCCCGCACATGAGAGCGCAGGGTAAGCCGACGCCGGTCGAGATCCAGATGGAAGCCGGTGCCGGCCAGGTGTCCCTGGCCTTCAAACAAGGTCACCCGGTGGTTGCTTTCCGCCCGATGGGTCTTGAGAAAGACGGTGAGCCGGCGGGTCACGAGCCGGAGCGGGGGATGATGGGGGGAGGGAAGTTGCCAGGCGCGCACGTGGTGCCAGAGCTCGAGCTGGTTGCGGAGCGCGTCGAGCAGGCCATGGCGGGCCCGCAGCTGCCAGAGGGCGTCGTGCCGGGAGCGATCCCTGAGGCGCGGGTTCGTGAGCGCATAGAGTCCGGGCGCGGGCAGGTGCTCGACCAGAAGCGCATGGACCCGGTAGACGATCCGGCCGTTGTGATTCCAGTGCTGGAGAGTCGCATCCGTCATGAAGTAACGGGGAGGCTTGGGCCCGGTGGGGGCCGGATGGATCCGGGAACGGATCTCGCCAAGCAACCAGAAACTCGCGCCGGTGAGGACGAGCAGAACCAGGACGGCGGACAGGCGACGGCCGTTCACGCCGGACTCCGCGCTGCAAGCAGGAGATCGGCCACCTCCCGGACGGCACCGCGGCCACCGGGTGCCCGCGTGACGTAGTCGGCGGCCTCGAGCAGCGAGGGATGGGCGTCGGCGACCGCGAACCGGACGGCGGAGGCGGCAAACAGCGCGAGGTCCGGTTCGTCGTCCCCGAGGGCCGCGGTTTCCGCAATCCTGCAACCAAGCCCGGCCTGGAGGCCCGCCAGGGTGGCGCCCTTGTCCTCGACCGACTGGTGGAGATGGGAGATGCCGAGTGCCTGGACCCGGCTGGCCAGGGCCTCGGAGCGGCGGCCGCTGATGACGGCGAGGAGGAAACCCGCTTCGATGAGCCGGCGGATGCCCCAACCGTCACGGACGTGAAAGGCCACTCCAGCCTCCCCCCGGTCGCTCCAGTAGATCTGCCCGTCGGTGAGCACGCCATCCGCATCCAGGACGAGGAGGCGGATCGGGGCCAGGGCCACTCTCAGCGGATCCACTCACACCACCCCGGCCCGGAGCAGATCGTGCATGCTGAGCGCACCCACGAGTCGACCCTGGTTGTCGGTCACGAGCAAGGCGCCGATCCGGTGTTCCTCCATGAGCTCGAGCGCCTGGACGGCCAGGGCATCCGGCCCGATGGTCTTGGGTTCGTGGGTCATCACCGAGTCCATGCGGCAGTCGTGCAGGTCGATGCGGCGGTCAAGTGCACGGCGCAGGTCGCCGTCGGTGAAAACGCCCAACAGCTCGCGGTTGGATCCGGTGACGGCGGTCATGCCAAGACCCTTCCCGGTCATCTCGACCAGGGCCTGGCCGAGACCGGTTTCCGGGCGGACCTCGGGGATGGCGGATCCCTGGTGCATGAGGTCGGCGACCCGCATCCACAGCCGGCGGCCGAGACGGCCGGCCGGATGGGCATGGGCGAAGTCCTCCCGGGTGAACCCGCGCGCCTCGAGCAGGGTGACCGCCAGGGCGTCGCCCAGCGCGAGGGCCACCGTGGTGCTTGCCGTCGGCGCCAGGTTGAGTGAACAGGCCTCCTGGCTCACCGGAGATACGAGGACGAGGTCGGACATCTGGGCGAGACGCGATTTCAGATTGCCCGTGATGGTGAGGAGCGGCAAGGCGAGACGCCGGATGCGAGGCAGGAGGGAGAGGATTTCCTCCGTTTCCCCTGAATGGGAGATGGCCAGCACCAAGTCTCCCTCGACCAGCATGCCGAGATCGCCGTGGCTGGCCTCTGCCGGATGGACAAAGAAGGACGGCGTGCCGGTGCTGGACAGGGTCGAGGCAATTTTGCGGGCGATGTGGCCACTTTTCCCCATGCCGGTCACGATGATCCGTCCCCGGCAGGCCAGGCAGAGCCGGCAGGCCCGCACAAATCCGGCCGGCGGATTTTTCGTCACCGCCGCGAGGGCGAGCGCCTCGATTTCCAAGACACGGCGTCCGCTCGCGAGGAGAGCCTCGTCCGAGTCAGCCGGCCCGGGGCGACTGGTGAGAACCGGGTTCGGGGGGTTCAGCATCGGGGGGGTGATTGGGTCATACGGACTGGATTCCGTGGGGCGCCGCGCTTCCACACGAGTGTGGGGATCCGCTCCGGAACGGGCCCTCCGGACGCCGGAAGCCGGGGCTGAACCCTTGGGGTCAGGATAGCACAACCCTTGAGGGATGCCCGATCCGGTCCGGATCCGAAATCCGTCTCCACCCGCAACCCAGCGGGGCGGGTATCATATCCAGGACGGTCCCGGGGATGTCCCCCGCGCATCCGGTCAGCCCCTGAGCCACCCCGCGGGGGGGCGGAGTATGAGGCGATGATCAACCCCCAGCCGGGGCCCACCCCGGAAGCCCTCCGTGGAGCCATTCTCAAGGAGATCCCTGATGCCGAGGTCGAGATCGAAAGCTCCGACGGACGTCATTTTTCAGCCCGCATCGTCAGCGGAAGCTTCGCCGGCCTGACTGCGGTGGAACGACACCGGCGGGTCTACCGTGCATTGGGTGGGCAAGTGGGCGGGGCCATCCACGCACTCTCGCTCGAAACCCTGACCCCGGCGGAAAGCCGGCCGCCCCGTTCATGAACATGGACAAGCTGCTCATCGACGGAGGCCGTCCCCTGGAGGGCGAGATCCGGATCTCGGGGGCCAAGAATTCCACGCTGCCGATCCTCGCGGCCTGTCTTTTGTGCAAAGAGCCCATGCGAATCGGCAATGTCCCGCACCTCCAGGATGTGACCACGACCATCGAGCTCCTGCGGCTCATGGGAGTCGAGGTCACGATCGATGAAAAGATGAGCCTCGAGGTCGATGCATCCAGCATCCGTCGCTATTTCGCCCCCTACGACCTCGTCAAGACCATGCGGGCATCGATCCTGGTCTTGGGACCCCTCCTCAGCCACTTCGGGGAGGCCGAGGTCTCGCTCCCCGGCGGATGTGCCATCGGGGTCCGCCCCGTCAACCTGCATCTCGAGGGACTCCGGCGCATGGGGGCCGAGATCCGCGTGGAAGAGGGATACATCCGGGCGCGCTGCGACCGCCTCCAGGGTGCCTCGATCCTCATGGAAACCGTTTCGGTGACCGGAACCGAGAATCTCATGATGGCTGCGACCCTGGCGGACGGCCAGACGGTCATCGAGAATGCGGCCCGCGAACCGGAGGTGATCGACCTCGCGAACTGCCTGATCCACATGGGCGCGCGCATCGAGGGGGCGGGAAGCCACCGGATCACGATTGAAGGCGTCGCCCGCCTCCATGCCACCCATCACGAAGTGCTTCCGGATCGCATCGAGACCGGGACCTATCTTGTGGCTGCCGCCCTCACTCGCGGCCACGTCTGCCTGCGCGATACCCGGCCCGAACTCGTGGGATCCGTGCTCGAGAAATTGCGGGAGGCCGGTGCGGAGATCGAACCCCGCGCCAATGCCATCGAGATCCGCATGCGGAAACGTCCCCGTTCCGTCTCGGTCCGGACCGCGCCCTACCCGGCGTTCCCGACCGACATGCAAGCCCAGTTCACGGCGCTCAATGCGATTGCCGAAGGCACGGGAACCGTGACCGAAACGATCTTCGAGAACCGCTTCATGCATATCCACGAACTGCAGCGGATGGGCGCGGACATCCGGCTCGAGGGCAACATGGCGATCGTCCGCGGGGTCGAGAGTCTCCAGTCGGCTCCCGTGATCGCCACCGATCTCCGGGCCTCGGCCAGCCTGGTCCTGGCGGCGCTCGTGGCCGAAGGACAGACGCTCGTCGACCGCATCTACCACATTGACCGGGGCTACGAGTGCATCGAGGAGAAACTCCTGCAGCTCGGGGCCCGGATCCGTCGTCTTCCCGGCGGAAGCCGGTCTTCCGGCGAGTGGGCCCAGCCCGGGGTCGTTCACGCCGTGGGGTCGGCGCGATAAGCCCAGTGCCAGGGTTCATAGATGAACCCGGCCCGGTTGTTTCGGGGATAGGAGAGGCGGAATCCGAAGCCTCCGGCCCGCTCGCCCAGCCAGCGATAGAACGCCGTGTCCTCGAAGGCCTCCGTCAGGGGTTCCCTCTCGCCGGCCACGGACAGGTCGACGGCCCGGCCGCTGTGATGTTCACTGAATCCGGGAGGAGCGATCCGGCGAAGCACCCCCTCGAGGGGCTGGCCCCGGTCCAGTGCCTGCCTCACGAGGCGCGCCTGATGGGCCAGGGAACGGTACGAGGACACCACCACGGGAACGAATCCCGCATCGCGCGCGGCATCGACCAAGGCCCGGAAGGCCCGGCTGGCCTCCGGTGCGAGACGGACCGGACGACCCTGCAGGTCCACCCCGTCCTCGATCCAGAAGGGGGGCGGAGTCTCGAGGGGCAAGGACCGGGTCAGGGCGTAGTCCCTGGGAATGCCGAGCGCAGCGTGGCAGGCCACGACCTCGCACAGGAACCGGTTGTCCGGCGTCGTGTCCACTGACGGGGAGGTTGTGCTCGAAATGGTTCCGGTTCCTGTGTGTATAATTGCGAGCGATGAGGTCGACTGGCAAGCGATGGCCCACGGATCCCGCATCAGGTCCGTGAGTTCCCGTCGGTTATCATGGTAGCGCGGATGCCGGGCCCTCGCCATCTTGCGGGCCGTCTGCTGATCTTCGAGGAGCCGTTATGAACCAGTGTGAACCCGTTCCCAACGCCCGGACCGGATGGGGAGGACGTCTTTTCGGGTGGATCGATGCCCGGTTTCCCCTGAGCAAGCTCTGGCGCAGCCAGGTGAGCGAGTACTACGCGCCCATCAATTTCAACTTCTGGTACTTCTTCGGTTCGATTGCCCTCCTGATCCTCGTCAACCAGATCGTGACGGGAATCTTCCTGGCCATGAGTTACCAGCCCAACGCCCACCTGGCGTTCGGCTCCGTCCAGTACATCATGCGGGATGTCCACTGGGGCTGGCTCATCCGTTACCTGCACACGACGGGCGCTTCCCTGTTCTTTGCCGTGATCTACCTGCACATGTTCCGCGGCCTGCTGTACGGTTCCTACAAGAAGCCCCGGGAGCTGCTCTGGATCATCGGGATGCTCATCTACGTCTGCCTCATGGCCGAGGCCTTCATGGGATATCTCCTGCCGTGGGGGCAGATGTCGTACTGGGGAGCGGTGGTCATCACCTCGCTCTTCGGCGCCATCCCGTGGATCGGCAGCCACCTGGAAATCTGGATCCGGGGCGATTTCGGGATCAGCGGGGCGACACTCAACCGGTTCTTCGCGCTCCACGTCGTGGCCATTCCCCTCCTGCTCCTCTTTCTCGTCGTCTGCCATCTCATGGCGCTCCACGAGGTCGGTTCCAACAACCCCGACGGGATCGAGATCCATGAGAACCTGGATGACCAGGGCAAGCCCGTGGATGGAGTTCCCTTCCATCCCTACTACACCGTGAAAGACCTCTTCGGCGTGGGGGTTTTCCTCGTGGTCTTCGCGCTCATCGCGTTTTACGCGCCGACCCTGCACGGCTTCTTCATCGAACGCAACAACTTCAAGCCGGCCAATTTCCTGCAGACCCCCCCGGACATCCGGCCCTTGTGGTACTTCACCCCCTACTACGCTGTTCTCCGCTCCTTCCCCAACAAGGAGTTCGGGGTAAGCGCCTTCGCCCTTGCCATCGTTCTTCTCTTTCTCATGCCCTGGATCGACCGTCATCCCATCAAATCCTTCCGCTACCGGGCGCCGATGTACCGGATCCTCCTGGGCGTCTTCGCGGCCACCTTCCTGTTCCTGGGCTACATCGGAATACAGCCGGCCACCTTGTTCTGGCAGAAGATGGGCCTCCGGATCGCGGAACTGTATTTCCTTTTCTTCATCACGGCCTGGCTGTACGCCCGCCGCCCCAGCCGGCGCGCCCTCCTCGTCACCTTCTTCGCGGCCCTGGCCGGGGTTCTCCTGCTCGACTGGCGATTCTACCTGGCGTCGATCGCTCCCCTCATCTGGCGGACCCTCGTCATTCCAGTGGCGTACCTCGTCCTGTTTTATCTGGTTCCCCTGCTCTGGCCCGATGGCCTGAGGGACCGGACCGTACCGCAGCGGGTGACCTTCCGATGAAACACACCACCTGGCACCGCCGGGCCGCGGCCGGCGCATTCCTGGCGCTCCTTCTCTGCCCGGTCACGGGATACGCCATCCAGCTCTCGGGCTACCCGCTCATGAGAGCTCCGGTGAACCTCAACAACCGGGCCTCCCTCCAGCGGGGTGCCCGGACTTTCGTCAACTACTGCATGGGTTGCCACACCCTTCAATACCTGCGATGGAGCCGGCTCGGACGGGATCTCCGCCTCAACAAGCGGGCACTTCGGGAACTCATGTTCCTGCAGACCAAGCCGACCCAGATGATGCTCAACGCCATGCCGGCCCGGGAAGCGACCCGCTGGTTCGGGGCCGCCCCCCCGGATCTCTCCGTGATGGTGGACCAGAAGGGGGTCAACTGGGTCTACACCTACCTCCAGAGCTTCTATCTCGACCCCAACCGGCCGACCGGGGTGAACAACGCCGCGTTCTACCGGGTGGCCATGCCCGATCCCTTCTGGCAGGTCCAGGGCCTCCAGAAGCTCGTCTTCCGGAAGACCCGCGAGAACGGCGGGACCGTGAACCGCTTCGTCCGCTTCGTGCTCGTGACCCCGGGGACGCGCTCGCCCGCATCCTTCCGGAGAATGGTCGGCAACCTGACCAACTTCCTGTATTACGCGGGACATCCCGACGAGCTCAAGCGGGTTCACCTGGGGATCTGGGTCATCGCCTTCCTGGTGGCATTCACCGTCTTCGCCTATCTCCTCAAACGCGAATACTGGAAGGATGTCCACCGCAAGCACCCCCATGAAAAATGAGAAGGGCAGAGTCCGGTCACTGACAGCGCGTCCGGTCCGGATGCGGGTCTGCCGGTAGTCGGATGAAGCTCTATTCGGATCCGATGGGTGTGGACAGCCATCGGGTCCGTATCGTGATTGCCGAAAAGTCGGTTGAAAGCAGCATCGTGGATCTGGGGACCGGAGGAGCGTTCCCGACGGAGCTTTTGGCCGTCAATCCCTACCGGCAGATTCCCATGATGTGCGATCGGGACGTCATGATCTATCCCGGACGGATCATCCTCGAGTATCTCGACGAGCGCTTTCCCCACCCTCCCCTCCTGCCACCCGACCCGATTGCGCGGGCCCGGATGCGCCTCGCGCTCTACCGCATCGAGCGCGACTGGTACTCGCTCGTTCCAGATCTCGAGAACCGGGCCCGGGGCAAGACCGAAAAGTCTCGCGCCCAGCTCCGGGACAGCCTGGCCGGCAGCCGCGAGGTCTTTGCCGAGAAACCCTTTTTCCTGAGCGACGAACTCACGCTGGTCGACATCAGCCTGGCCCCGATCCTCTGGCGCCTCGAGTCCTGGGAGATTGCGCCCGCCTCCCTGCCGGAACCGGTCGTGAATTATGCGGAACGGCTGTTCCGCCGGCCGGCCTTCCGTGCAAGCCTGAGCGCGCAGGAACGGCGGATCCGGCCATTGCCATGATTCCCTACCGGTCCTATCTCCTTCGGGCCTTCCATCAGTGGATCGTGGACAACGGACTCACCCCGCACCTGGTCCTGGCAGTGGGAGTGGAGGGCATACGGATTCCGCCCCTGCCGGCCCCGGAGGGTCGGGTCATCCTGAACCTGTCCCCGGCGGCCGCCCAGGCGCTCCTGATCGACCCGGACGGGGTCGAGGCCGAGATGCGTTTTGACGGCAAGCCTTACTCCGTCCGGATTCCGCTCGCAGGATGCCTCGGGATTTTCGCGGCGGAAAATGGCGTCGGGATGTGGTTTCCCGACGAACCCGCGCTTCCGGCCGGGGAACCCCCGGGATCACCACCCAGCGGTCACCCGCCCGCTGCGGGACGGCCCAGCCTGCGGATCGTCAAGTAAGCAGTGGGTCGCCCCACCCCAATCGGGAATTTCCTGCGATTCCCCAATCCCTCTGACCGATTGCATCCCTTCAGGAGATCGGACAGGTTGGGAGCTACTCAGGCGTGCAGAAGTGAGCGGATCCGTGGCATGACCCCGCCCGCGAAACTCGATGGGCGCAAGGTCGGTCGCGCAACGAGGAAACCGATCCGCTTCCCAGTCGTCCAGCGATCCGTGGCAGAGTCAACGCGCGCGCATTCCTTGAGTTTCCAAAAAACCTTGTGCCCCTGGGTTCGAGTGGTGCACTGGCATCCCTCGGAGGCAGGAGACCAATTGATCGGAAGACACAAAAAGATCTTGCATGGGAGATGGATCCAGACCCCGCTCCCGTTTTGGGTTCTCCAGCCGTCTCTCGCCTGATCGTCATCCCACGCTCCTCCGGGTCTGCGACAGCCTTCACCCTGTTTTTCCGGGTTCGGATTGGGCATCCTCTCCTGAACCGCTGCGGGAGTGCGATGTCCATCGCCCGCCCGATCCTGCGGGTCGACTCGTCCTGGCGCCCTGACAAGAGATCCACTCGCTGCTAATATCGGGCCTACAACCGGCAGGGGGAGGAATCCCACGCATCAAGTGGCCGGGCTCCTGGAGACTTGACGATGAAGACGAAGGGTTCTAAGCGCTGGACTTATCTCAGGTTTGCGGTGAGTGCGATTCTGATCGGGCTTCTGGCACTCACGGTGATATTGCCTTCCCATGAGCTTCCCTTTCACCTGCACATCAGAACCGATAGCGGTGTGGTTGAACCCCGTACAGGCATGCCACTTCCACGTGGTCTTCACCCGGGGGATGTCGTCCCCCTCGCGGCACAGGGGGTCAGGATGCGTGCCGTACTGCTCAACGGGAACGTCCCGGACGATGCCTCCTACCTCCTTCGGGTGGAGCGGGGGGATGGTCTGAAATCAGTCGCAGTGCGGAGCGTACCCCTGTCCCGCACCCCGACGTTTTACCCCAATGCCCTCATCACGCTCGTGCTGACCGGCATGATTCTGGCTCTGGGACTTCTTGTGCTATGGCGGGGGCGCGGCTGGGAGGCGTGGGGCATTGCCGTCTTTTTCCTGAGCTCGTCGTTGAGTGACTCACTGATGAGTTTTTCTGCCCCGCCCTACGCCAATCTCATGCTTCTGGGAACCGAGACGCTACTGACAGGCGTGATATTCGTGGGACTTTTTCTGATGGCTCACGCGCTTGTGGGCTGGAGACCCGGTCAGAAGCTGGCCTGGAAGTGGCTGTATGGATTTCTGCTTTCATGCTTTGTGGCGGCCAGAGTTGGAGAGATAGCCGGATTCCTCTTCACAGGGATGGGAAATCCTCCGATCGCCAGCCAGGTCGGGACCTTCCTTCTCGGGCTTCTGTGCCTCGCTGTTCCCATCCTGATTCTTGCGCATGGTTACTACCGGGCCAGCCCGGAGGCTCGTCTCCGCATCCGCTGGATCCTCCTCGGAACCTCGTTGCTCATCCCGCTTTTCATATCCTATGCCTTCTGGCACACCTCCTCCCTGTGGGTCGCTTTGGGCCGTCTCTTTTTAACCCTATCGTTGATCGCTTTCTATACCTACGCCATTCTTCGCCGGCGTCTGGTCGAGGTCCGGGTGGTAGTGAACCGGGTGCTCGTCTTCGCCACCCTGATGGCGGGGGTCGTGGGATTCTTCGCCCTCATCGAGAGCCTGATCGAGCGGAGTGCGATTGGCGAGGGTGCAGGGATTGCCTTTGAAATCGTGATCCCGCTCATTCTGGGAGTGCTGTTCCACCAGCTCCACCGACGGATCGAAGCCTTCGTGGACCGCGTATTCTTCCAACGCGAGCATCGGGCCCGGGCGGAGTTGAACCGCTTCGTGCATGATGCGGCCTTCATCCAGTCGCCTGCCGTCCTCCTTGAGCGGACCGTCGAGACCTTCGGACGTGCAGTGGGCGCCACCGGATGTGCGCTCTACGAGATTCATCCACAGGGCTATCGGTTGAGTGCCCGCGACGATGCTGCCCGCCGTCTTCCGGTGCTTCTGGACCCGGACGATCGTGCCCTGGTCCGCTTGCGTGCCACACGGAACGTGCAGGATCTCCATAGCCTTGGGAGTGCCCTCGGGGAGGAAGGGTTGGCCCTGCCCCTGGCCCTCCGCGGGCAGCTCTTCGGTGTGTTGTTCCTGGGACCTCTTCCGGCCGGGCGCTATGCGAAAGCCGATATCGAACGCTTGGCCCACGCTGCTCATGAGGTGGGAGCCTCGCTCTTCGCGCTGAGGGCGCAGGCGGCCGATCAGCTCATCGAGGCTTTGGCCAGCGGCCGCCTGGAGCCCGGCCAAGCCCGTGACTGGGCAATCCGGCTTGCGGATGGAAGAGTCCTGCAACCTGCCTGAAACCTGGGGCCTCCTCCGGTATCGAGTTTCCCTGGACAGGCTCTTGGGCCAAAGTGGAGGCGGGAGGAGCGTCCGGTCCAGGGGAAGAACGAGGCAACTCGCAGGATCCCACCTCCTCCTCACCGGATCCCCCAGCAGGCGATTCAGCCAAAGGACGACTGTCAAGAACAGGGAGATAAGCTTTTCCAGGCGGAAGCCAAGAGCCGGTCAACCGGGGAGCCCCCTGGAACCCTGCACAAAAGTCGGCCGGAAACCGGGATTGATGCCAAAATAGGTCCATGAGCCAGCCCCCCCTCGTCGTTCTGGCCGGTGGCAGCGGCTTCGTGGGCCGCCATCTCACCCCGGCCCTCGTCAATGCCGGCTATCGGGTCCGCATCCTGACCCGGGATCCCGCCCGTCTCCGGGACCTCCGGGTCCTGCCCACCCTCGAGACGGCCGCGCACCCCGGGATTTACGAACCCCCGAGACTCGGCCCGGCCGTCCGCGGAGCCTCCGTGGTGGTCAACCTCGTAGGCATCCTAAACCAGGGGTTTCGCCGCGAATCCCGCTTTTCCTGGGTGCATGGCGTCCTCACCGACCGTCTTCTGCAAGCGGCCCGGGAGGGAGCCGTCCCCCGCTTCATCCACCTGAGCGCACTCCGGGCCGAGCTTCCCCACCCCCTAAGCCTCTACCTCCGTTCCAAGGCGGAGGCGGAGGACCGGGTCCGGAACTCGGGACTCGACTGGATCCTCGTGCGCCCTTCGGTGATCTACGGACCTGACGACGATTTCCTCAAGCGCTTCGCCCGCCTGCTCCAGTGGGCTCCGGGGATCCTTCCTGTGGCCTGCCCGGAGACACCGCTCGCTCCGGTCGACATCGCGGACGTCGTCCGGGCACTCCGGATGTTGATCGATGGGGCAACCGTACCGGTCCGCACGCTGGATCTCGAGAGCTCCCCAACGCTCACCCTGAAGGACGCAGTGGAAGCCATTGCACGAACCCTCCACCTCCCCCGTCTCGTCGTGGGCCTGCCCGACGGAGCCTCCTGGCTTTTGGGTGCCCTCCTCCAAGGGATGCCCCGCCCGCCCTTCACGCTCGACAACTACCGCTCGCTTCGCGCCCTCTCCCGTGCGCCCGCCACACCCAAGGCCGATGGATTCGGGATGCTGGGCATCACCCCCAAACCGTTCCGCGAGCGCATTCCGGCTTATCTCGGACCTCGCGGCGCGTGAAGGAGGCTCACGTCCCGGCCTCCCGCGAGGCACCGGTGCCGGGATCCTGAGGCCATGGTGGAAGTCTATCTCGTCGGTGGTGCCGTCCGGGACCGCCTGCTCGGCCTGCCCGTCGGAGAACGGGACTACGTCGTGGTCGGCTCCTCCCCGGCCACGATGATCGAACGGGGATTCCGGCCCGTCGGCCGGGATTTTCCCGTTTTCCTGCATCCCGAAACCCATGAGGAATACGCGCTCGCCCGCTCCGAACGGAAGAGCGGAACCGGCCACGGCGGATTCCGATTCCAGACCGGTCCCGATGTGAGTCTCATCGCCGACCTGGCCCGCCGGGATCTCACCATCAACGCCATGGCCGAGGGACCCGGCGGGGAGATCATCGATCCGTACGGCGGGCGGGCGGATCTCGAATCCCGCCTGCTCCGGCACGTCTCGCCTGCCTTCGTCGAGGACCCGCTCCGCCTGCTCCGGGTGGCGCGCTTTTCCGCCCGTTTCCATTCCCTGGGGTTCCGCCTCGCCCCGGAAACCCGAAGTCTCATGGAGTCCATGAGCGAGAGCGGAGAACTCACCACGCTTGCTCCCGAACGGGTCTGGCAGGAAACCCGGCGGGCGCTTTCCACCGACCATCCGGAACGCTACATCCAGACGCTCCGGGAGGTGGGCGCGCTCCGGGTGCTCTTCCCGGAAATCGACTGCCTGTTCGGCATCCCCCAGGACCCCCGGGAACATCCCGAGATCGATACCGGAGAGCATCTCCTTCTCTCGCTCGCCGCCTCGGCCCGGGAATCGCAGGACCCCGTCGTGGCCTACGCGGTCCTCGTCCACGATCTCGGCAAGGGGCGGACGGATCCGTCCCTCTGGCCCCGCCATCCCGCCCATGACGAATCCGGACTCGAAGTCGTCCGGGCGTTCAACGCAAGGCTCCGGGTTCCCCACGCCTTCCGGCAAGCCGCCGAACTCGCGACCCGCTGGCACCTCGAGATCCACCGCGCCCTCGACCAGGATGCGCCAAGACTCGACGGCTGGCTCTCCCAGCTGCCCTACCGCCAGGATCCCACGCTCCTCGACCCCGTGCTCGCCGCCTGTGCCGCCGACTTCCGGGGACGGGGGGGACATGAGGCGGATCCCTACCCCCCCCGCCCCTTCCTGTCCCGTCTCCTGCCGGCCCTGGCCGCGATCCGTCTTGAGCCCTCGGAATACGGCTGGACACCCGGGGAGAAACGGGAGGCACTGGCCCACCGCCGCATCGCCCTGATCAAGCGGGCACTCAAGGACGGTTCTTCAAAACCGTGACCCGGAAACGATCGATCCCCCTCTCACACCCGCTGACGGGATCCCGACCCCCGGACCGGTCGCTCCGGCTCGCCGAGCCCCGGCTCGGCCGCCATCACCTGTTCTGGCTCGAATCGACTGCCGCGGACGAGGGACGCTGGGTGCTGTGCCGGGGGCGGAATGGCATCTGCGAGCGCCTGACCCCGCCCGGCTGGGGCATCCGGAGCCGGGTCTACGAGTACGGGGGGGGCGCCTACCTGCCCACCGTGCGCGGAGCCTTCTTCGTGGACGACCGGGAAGG
>JAKATI010000097.1 GCA_021828045.1 Pseudomonadota bacterium
TCGGAACGGATCGCCCTGTTGCAGAAAGAACCGAGCTACCTGGAAGCGACCCGGGATCCGGTTTATCTGGGCCGGCGGGAGACACGGGGCATCCGTCTTCAGCTGGATTATCAAAAAACGGAATCCGTCCTGTCCAGCCACGGCATCGAAGCGACCATCGTGGTGTTCGGGAGCACGAGACTCCGGGAACCGGAAAAGGCACGGGAAAGGCTGCAGGAGCTCGAGCGCGATTCGGCTTCCTTGCCCGAGGACGATCCGGCATCTCGTCAATCACATTCCGTGGCCGAGCGTCTTTTGGCCAAAAGCCATTTCTACGAGATTGCCCGTGATTTTGCCCGGGAAGTCGCCCTCTGTCCCGGGAATCGGAACCCCACGCGGATCTGGATCATGACCGGAGGGGGACCCGGAATCATGGAGGCAGCGAACCGGGGGGCCTGCGAGGCAGAGGCCGAATCCATCGGTCTCAACATCCGCCTCCCCCATGAACAGTACCCCAATCCCTATATCACCCCGGGCCTCTGCTTCCGCTTCCACTATTTTGCGACCCGGAAGCTCCACTTCCTGCTGCGCGCGAAGGCGCTCGTGGCATTCCCGGGTGGCTATGGCACCCTGGACGAGCTGTTTGAGACCCTGACCCTGATCCAAACCCGGGTCATGGCGCCTGTACCGGTCGTCCTGGTCGGCGAATCCTACTGGCGTCGTGCCATCGATGTCGATTTTCTGGCCGAAGAGGGCGTGATCGACCCGGAAGACCGGGAACTTTTCTGGTATGCGGAATCCGCCGCCGAGATCTGGACAGGGATCCAAGCCTGGCACCAAGCAAACGGTACCCCCTTGTTTCCGCCTGACTAGGGGCGGAGGGCGGGCCCGGCGCGCCGGTCCGGAAACCGGTGGGCGAGGTTGCGCTCCCAAAACCGGTTCATGCTCCGGAACAGCTCGAGCCGGGTATGGGTCCCGGCCAGCACGTGCGTGTTGTTCGGGAAGACGAGCAGGTGGTAAGGCCGGTCTGATTTCACGAGTGCCTCGATGAACTGGAGTGTATTCTGCCAGTGCACGTTGTCATCGCCGGTTCCCGCCACGATCAAGAGCCTCGCACGCAGGCGGGCGGCCTGTGCGACAGTCGAGCTTTGCCGGTATCCGGCCGGATTGTTCTCGGGAGTCCCCATGTACCGTTCGGTATAAATCGAGTCATAGTCCTGCCACCGGGTCACGGGTGCCACGGCAATGCCTGCCCGCCAGACGGCGGGCGCATGGGTCAGCTCGTAGAGGGTCATGTAACCGCCGTAACTCCAGCCCCAGATCCCGATGCGCTCCCGATTGATCCCGGCCTTGTGGCGTAGCCAGTGGACGGCCGCCTCCTGGTCGGCCAGCTCCAGGCGGCCCAGGTGGTCCTTGATGGCTCCCTGGGCCGTATGGCTGAACGTGCTGGCCGCACGGTTGTCCGCCTCGAAGAAGACAAAACCCTCACAGGCAAGACGGTCTTCGTAGACGATCCACGGGTTCCAGCCCCGGCTGATCAGGGCCGGGACATCCGGTCCTCCATACTGGTACATGACGACCGGTGCGTGGCTTGCGGAATCGAAGCCGGGCGGGTCGAGGATCTCGGCATTGATGGCCACGGCGGGATCTGCGGAGGGAATCCGCAGGAATCGGGGAATCCGGAGATGGAGGTGATGCGGCAACCGGCTCCGGAAGAGTGTCCATTGGCTCCGGCCGGCGACTGAGCGCACCGTATCGACGGGTGGGCTCTCCCGGGTGGAGTCGGTGAGCAGCACATATCGGGTTTTGGGCGAGAAGACGGCATTTTCGCTTCCCGGAGCCGGGAAACGGATCCGCCGGTTCCGGCCGTCGAAGGACACCGATTCGATGCGTTCGGTCCGGGGGCCGGTTCCTGGAGAGGCGAGATAATAGACCGTCCGCTGCCGCTTGGATACGGCAAGGAGGCGCGTCACGTTGTAGGGTCCGGGCGTGAGGGAGGACACCTCCCGCCCTTTTCGGTTGAATCGGTAGAGATGATGCCAGCCGCTCTGGTCCGTCCCGAAAATGAACCCTCCCTGAGGGAGGAAGACCAGGTCATTGTGGACGTTGATCCAGAGGGGATCATGGAGCCGGAGCAGGATCCGGTGCCCTCCGTTGGACGGGTTGATCCGGAACAGGGTCAGTCGTGTCTGCGGCCGGTTGAGCACCTCCGCATAAAGAGCCCGTCCGCCCGCGTACCAGCCAAAGCGTGCCAGATAGCCGGTCTCCAGACCGGGCAGTCGGAACCACCGGACACGCCTCGTCCGGGTATCGTAGACACCCAGCCGGGCCCGTGGATTGCGCGCGCCGGGCTCCGGATAGCGCTGCCAATACAGGGTCGGGTGCTGCTTCAGGTAGTTGACCAGGGGAAACCGCAGGACTCCTCGTTCGTTGAACTGGATGAATGCCAGCTTCCGGCCCCGGGGTGACCAGGCGTAACCCCTCCGCAGGCCGAGCTCTTCCCGGTAGGTCCAGTCCAGGGCTCCAACACGAAAGCCCCGGTGGGCCGGGAGGAAGGCGAAGGGACGGTGTTTCTTTTCCGCCAGGCGGACCAGCTGGATTTCATGGTTTTCCACGTAACTCAACCAGTGGCCATGGGGGGAAAGCCCGTACTGGGTGACCCACCCGTCTGTCCGGACCAGTGTGCGCAGCCGCCGGGTTTCGGGATTGAGTTCCAGGATCGCCTGGCCGTTGATCAGGAGCAGATGGTGTCCGTGCGGCGACCAGCGATAGTTCAGCCGTCCATAGCGAGTGCTCCATTCCTTGCGGCGTTCGTTCCGGATCGAGGCATTCGAACGCAGGGCCCGGCCCAGCAATGCGGGTCCGGCCTGGAAAATGACGTGGCCGGTTGACGCGGAAACCACCCGAAGCCGTTCAAAGCCGCGCCTGTGCGCATGAATGAGATAGGCGATGGCCCGACCATCCGGATCCCATGAAAAACTGTGCGGCGGATACCCACCCAGCGGAGGCCTGCCCGTGAAGAGCCGCATCGGAAACTGGCTCCGGCACGAAGGGGAAGCCCCGAATGCGGTTCCGGGAGGGACCAGGACACAGGCGAGAAGGCCCGCGATGGCGATCCATGCCCGATGAGGGCGGTCCTCTCCAGGATCTGCCAGTGGAACCATCATGGGTCGCTCCCGGTGCTGTGCTTGGTCTAGAGTAGCGGTTTTTGGATTTCGGGGCACCGATCGGGGAGAAGGATGGACAGTTATACTACTGCCAATGAGCCCACCGGACTTGCCTGCGGACAGTTCAACAATACTCCCAAGGATTCACCCATGAGTTATGTGCCCCCGCTTGAGGACTATCGGCTTCTCTTGAGCACGATCTGTCCCCTGGACCCGCTGTTTGCGCTGCCCGGCTTCCAGGAACTCGACTTCCCGGTCGTGGAAGCCGTTCTCGAGGAGGGCAGCCGGTTTGCCCGCGAGGTCCTGGCGCCGCTCAACCCCGTGGGCGACCGGGAACCGGCCCGGATCACCCCGGACGGAGTCGTCTTGCCGTCGCGTTTCCGCGATGCCTATCGGGCCTTTGTGGCCGGTGGCTGGAACGCGGTTTCGGCGGATCCCCGTTATGGCGGACAGGGTTTGCCGGAGGTGGTTGCCGCTGCCTTGAGCGAAATGTGGCAGGGGGCGAATCTCGCTTTCGCGCTTTGTCCGCTCTTGACCCAGGGAGCGATCGAGACCCTGCTCCTTTGTGGCAGCGAGGAACAGAAAAACCGCTATCTGCCGCATCTGGTGACCGGCGAGTGGAGCGGCACCATGAACCTCACCGAACCCCAGGCCGGTTCCGACCTCGGGCGCATTGAAAGTCTCGCGACTCCGGACGGAGCCGCTTTCCGGCTTTCCGGACAGAAGATTTTCATCACCTATGGCGAACATGACCTCACCGAAAATATCGTGCACATGGTCCTGGCCCGGACGCCCGGTGCGCCAG
>JAKATI010000030.1 GCA_021828045.1 Pseudomonadota bacterium
GAGCATGCTTTTGGCGAAGCGCTGGCAGATCATGAACTTTCATGGGGTTATTGTAGCGATATTTTATAGATAAAATTGCTATAATTATTTACTTATTATTCGAAATTATCTAATGATCGACCTCGATCTCGACCAGCTCCGTCTCCTCCTTTTGATCACAGAGAGCCGCAGTCTCACCGAAGCGGCCCGACGGCTTGACCGTTCTCCTGCAACCCTGAGCTATCAGCTTGCGCGCATTGAGAGAAGCTTGGGACAGGCACTTTTCAGCCGGGCCCACCGTCGCCTCACCCCAACGGCATTTGGGGCGATCGCCGTCGCCGAGGCTCGCACAGTCCTCGCCATCGCCGAATCCCGGTTTGAACGCCTTCAAACCCTGAGTCAGGGCGGGCAATACCGGATCCGGATGGCTGTAAGCGACCTCATCCTTCCCGAACGGATCATCGAGCTCATCGACAGGCTCTCGCCGGATCAGAGGCCACCCGAGATTCTCTGGACCACAGAAGTGCTGCGCGGCTTGTGGGATGCCCTCCAAACCGGCCGGGCCGACCTCGCCCTCGGCGTGGCACTACCGGGCCATCCCGCCGAGGGGATATTTCGCTTGGAGCCGATCGGGGATGTCCAGTTCCATTTCGTGATGCGTCCCAACCACCCACTGGCACTGGAACCGGAACCCCTGGATCCAGAGAAAATCCGGCGCGCACGGACTGTTGCAGCCATCGACAGCTCCCGTGTGCTTTCGCCTGGACATTTTGGAATTCTCCCGGGCCAGGACCTGCTGCGGGTACCGGATCAAGCCGCAAAACGTCTTGCCATCCTGGCCGGACTCGGAGTGGGACACTTGCCCGAACACCTGATCCGGGAGGATCTTGCCTCCGGGCGTCTTTTGACCCGCCGTACCACTCAGAGTCCGACTGGACCCACCCCGCTTTATCTCGCCTGGCGTGAATCCGACCCCTTGGATCCACACGGCATCTTGGCCCGTCTTCTCCAGGAAATCCGGGCGAAAAGCCGTGAGCCCTTCTGGTTTTCCTGAGGGTTCAGCGATTGGCTTACAATCCTTTCAAATCCAGGAGTGCTCAATGAATCCATCCTTGCCCACCGTTGATCCGGCCATTGAGCATCTGTTCGAGCAGCATCTCGAAACCTGCCGCCGCACCCGTATTGCACTCATTGAGCCACTGGGTCGTGCAGCCTTGCTGCTAGCCACGACGCTCACCGCTGGACGGAAGATCCTCATCTGCGGCAATGGGGGTTCGGCCGCTGACGCGCAGCATTTTTCTGCAGAACTTCTCAACCGGTTCGAATCCGAACGCCAGCCCTTGCCCGCCATCGCACTCACGACCGACAGCTCCACGTTAACCTCGATCGCGAATGACTACGCGTTCAAGGAAGTCTTTGCCAAACCCGTGAGAGCACTCGGACAGGCTGGGGACATCCTGGTTGCGCTATCAACCAGCGGAAAGTCCGAGAACGTCAATGCGGCTGTACGAGTCGCACAAGAGAAGGGACTCGGAATCATTGCCCTGACTGGCCGCGATGGTGGGGGCCTGGCCTCCCTGTTGCGCCCGACTGATATCGAGCTCCGGGTCCCGGATCCGTCCACAGCCCGTATCCAGGAGATGCATATCCTGATCCTTCATGCCTTCTGTGCGGTGATCGACCGCCACCTCGCCACCGGATGAATCGCGGCGTGGACCGATCAGTCCTCCATCAACTGCTCGGCCCCGAGCGCTGCCGCGAAGATCCAGCCACCTGCCTGGCATACGGTTATGACAATAGCCGGCGCACCAGCCAACCGGAGGTAGTTGTCTTCCCCGAAACCATCGAGGAAATCTGTTGCATCATCGAATGGGCTGCCCGCAACCGGGTGGCAGTCGTTCCGCGTGGTTTTGGGAGCAACACCACGGGGGCCAGTGTTCCTGTGACGGGCGGACTGGTCATGTCAACCGAACGGATGACTCGTATCCTGGACTTCGAACCCCGGGACCGACTGATCGTCGCCCAAGCAGGTGTGACCAATGAAGCGATCCAGAAAACCGCGACCCGGGAGAGATTGTTCTGGCCACCGGATCCTTCGTCGGCATCCTATTCGACCGTGGGGGGGAACATCGGAACCAATGCGGGCGGTCCCCACGCAGTCCGCTACGGCACAACCCGGGACAATGTCCTGGGACTCGTCGCTGTCGACGGGCAGGGGCACGTATTCCGGACTGGGGTCAAGACGACCAAAAGTGCGATCGGCTATGACTTGACGCGACTGATTGTGGGTTCCGAGGGCACACTCGCGATCGTGGCGGAGGCAACCCTAAAACTGGTGCCCCGTCCGGCGGAACGCCTCACCTATCGCACCCTCTACACTTCGCCAGAAGCGGCAACCGGAAGCCTGATCGAACTTTTGAACCAGCCAATCCCTCCCTCCGCCATCGAGTTCATGGATCAAATTGCCATTGACCTGATCCGTGACAGGGTTCCGGGCCTGCCAAAAGGTGCCCAAGCCCTTCTTTTGACCGAAATCGAGTCAGACCGTCCCCTTGAAACCGCCGACCGGGCACGCCTCGAAGGGTGTCTCAGCCAGTCCGGGCTTTTAGACCTCGATGTGGCCGAAAGCCCAGAGGCTGCGACCCTGCTCTGGATGGCACGGAAATCTCTGTCCCCGGCCCTGAGGCATCTCGGATCGGGAAAAATCAACGAGGATATCGTCGTTCCAACGAGCCGCTTGCCCGAACTCCTGCGCGGCTTGGCCCGACTGGGTGCTGAACATGAAACCACCATCGTGACCTTCGGACACGCCGGCAACGGAAACCTCCATGTCAACCTCATCTTCGACGAGCAAGAAGCAGCGGCGACCCTTCGTGCCAACCAAGCCCTGGAATCGGTTTTCCGACTGGTGCTCCAGCTTGAGGGAACCCTCTCAGGCGAGCACGGAATTGGGCTCAGCAAGCGTCCCTTCATGCCCTGGCAAGTTGATGAATCCTCGCTCTTCCTTATGCGTGGGATCAAGAAAGTTTTTGATCCCACAGGAATCCTCAACCCGGGCAAGCTTCTACCCGACCCCCCGGACTTTCCGCACCTGAATCCGGTAAAATAAGCGGTTCCCTTTCGGAACGGCCGGATGGACGAGATCCGCATTCGCGGGGCACGTACCCACAATCTCCAAAACATCGATCTTGACCTGCCACGTGATCGGCTGGTTGTCATTACCGGACTCTCGGGTAGCGGGAAGTCCTCCCTCGCTTTTGACACGATCTATGCCGAGGGCCAGCGTCGGTACGTGGAGTCGCTCTCGGCCTATGCGCGCCAGTTCTTGTCGGTCATGGATAAACCCGACGTCGACCTCATTGAGGGGCTGTCACCCGCCATCTCGATTGAGCAGAAATCGACTTCCCACAATCCCCGTTCGACGGTCGGCACTGTCACCGAGATTTACGATTACCTGAGACTTCTCTTCGCGCGGGCAGGAACGCCCCGCTGTCCGGACCACCGACTCCCACTTGATGCCTTGACCATCTCGCAGATGGTCGACAGCCTCCTGACCCTGCCCTTGGAACGCCGGTATCTCCTCATGACTCCGGTCGTCAGTGAACGCAAGGGCAGTTACATCGAGCTTTTTAAAATGCTCCAAGCCCGGGGGTTCATCCGGATCCGACTGGACGGCGAGCTGCTGGAACTCGACAACCCCCCCAAACTCAATCCCCGCAGCAAACACCAGATTGACGTGGTCGTCGACCGATTCCGGGTCCGCCCCGAACTGGGCGGACGTCTTGCCGAGTCCATCGATACTGCGCTTGGGCTCGGAACTGGCCTGATCGAAATTGCCCTCGAGGAGGATCCAGGAAAAACCCTCCTGACCCTGTCCAACCGCTATGCCTGCCCGGTGTGCGGCTACAGTCTTTCCGAACTGGAACCACGCCTGTTCTCATTTAACAACCCAGCTGGCGCCTGTCCGGCCTGCGAGGGGCTCGGCATCCACGAGTCTTTCGATCCCCAACGCATCGTACCCCGACCGGCACTCAGCTTGGCTGCCGGAGCGATCCAGGGCTGGGACCCGGGGAATCCCTATTACTACGAGATCCTGAAGGGACTCGCCGGCCATTACGGATTTAGCTTGGAAAGTCCGTTTGAGGAACTGCCGCCCGACATTCGAAAAATTATTTTGTGGGGAAGTGGGAATGAGCGCATCCGCTTTCATCACCGTTTTGGATCTCGACGAAAAACCCGCGACAGTCGATTTGAAGGCGTCATCCCGATCCTGACCCGACGCTACCGAGAAACGGACTCTGAGCTCCTGAAACTGGAGTGGGCCCAGCTCCTCAAGACCCAACCCTGCAGCGAGTGCGGCGGTGGACGTCTCAACCGAGCAGCGAGAAACGTGTTCGTGGCAGGGGAGGACCTGCCCTCGGTCACCCACTGGCCGATTGAGCGATCCCTGGTATTTTTCCAGAACATTGCGCTGGAAGGGCAGAAAGCCAAGATCGCAAGTCAAATCATCAAGGAAATCCTCGACCGCCTACGTTTTCTATCCGATGTCGGGCTTGGCTACCTGGCGCTTGAGCGGGCCACAGAAACCCTCTCTGGAGGGGAAGCCCAGCGGATCCGTCTAGCCAGCCAGATCGGGTCAGGGCTAGTGGGTGTCCTTTACGTGCTCGACGAGCCATCAATCGGGCTGCATCCCCGTGACAACCAGAAACTGCTGGATACCCTCTCCCGCCTCCGGGATTTGGGCAACACCCTCCTCATCGTCGAACATGACGAGGAAACCATCCGGGCCGCCGACTTTGTGGTCGACATGGGTCCGGGAGCCGGAATTCATGGTGGCCGGGTCATGGCCACCGGCCACCCGGAGGCAATTGCCCGCAACCCGAACTCCCTGACCGGGCAATACCTCTCCCACCGGCGGCAGATTCCGCTTCCATCCGACCGAAAGGTACCGGACCCGGCCCGCCAACTGGTCCTGAGACAGGTATCCGGGAACAACCTGCGCTCAATCGACGTCAGCTTTCCACTAGGTCTTTTGGTTTGTGTCACCGGTGTCTCCGGATCCGGGAAATCCACCCTCGTGAACGATACCCTGTACCGGGCGCTAGCCCGGCATCTGGATCTCAATGGAGCTGAACCCGCGCCCCATGCCGGACTCGAGGGAGCTGATGCCGTCGAGAGGGTGATCGACATTGACCAGAGTCCGATCGGGCGCACCCCACGGTCGAATCCTGCAACCTACACGGGACTTTTTACACCGATCCGGGAGCTCTTTGCCTTGACACCGGAGGCCCGTGCGCGGGGATACGCATCGGGGCGTTTCTCCTTCAATGTCCGTGGTGGTCGCTGTGAGGCCTGCGAAGGAGACGGACTGATCCGGGTTGAGATGCATTTCATGCCGGATTTTTACATCCCCTGTGAACAATGCCACGGACTCCGATATAACCGGGAAACGCTAGAAATCCATTACAAGGGAAAGACGATCGCAGAAGTCCTTGACATGAGTGTCGAAGAGGCGTTGGACTTTTTTTCCGCCATCCCGCCGGTTGCCCAGAAACTGGCCACCCTGCGGGATGTTGGCATGGGCTATGTCCGCCTGGGCCAGAACGCCACCACGCTGTCCGGGGGAGAGGCCCAGCGCATTAAGCTGTCGCGGGAACTCAGCAAACGGGAGATGGGGAAAAGTCTCTACCTTCTTGATGAGCCGACCACAGGACTCCACTTCGAGGACATCTCACAACTGCTTCGGGTCTTGTTTCGTTTGCGAGATCGCGGCAATACCGTCATTGTCATCGAACACCACCTAGATGTCATCAAGAGCGCCGACTGGATCATTGATTTGGGGCCCGAGGGCGGCGCCGGTGGTGGAGCACTGATTGCCCAAGGTACACCCGAGCAGGTTGCCCAATCGCCGGACTCAGTCACCGGACGTTTTCTCCGGGGCGCCCTCCGGCAAGTCGCGCACTCGCAGTCCAAGAAACGGCAACTACAAGCCCGGCCCTAGGATTTTTCGGATGGATTGTCGGTTTTTCGACGGCGCCGGAACAGGCCGGTGCGTTTTTTCCCCGTCTCTTGGGCCTCCGTCCCAGGAACCGCTTCTGCCTTCTTTTTCCGGCCCGATGTGACTGGACTGGAGACCCGTTTCTTGGCTGCTTCCTCGGGTACAGTCGGGGCTGTTCCCTCAGCCTTCGGGGTCGGCCGATGCCGGCTCTTTTCCGGCCGGTCCACCAGCTGGACCAAGGCAACCGGCGCATGATCACCACTCCGGTAGCCAGCATGAACGATGCGAAGGTAACCCCCGGGTCGCGAGCGATAGTGCGGACCGAGATCTGTAAATAGTTTGATCACGGTCGGTCGGTGGCGCAACCGGTCAAAAGCCAAGCGCCGGTGGGCCACCGTATCTCCATCACGAGCCAGCGTGATGATCGGTTCCACCACACGCCTGAGTTCTTTCGCCTTGGCAACCGTCGTCCGGATCTGTTCCTCGGCAATCAGCGAGATCGCGAGGTTCCGGAGAAGGCTTGCCCGATGACTGCTCGAGCGGCCCAGCTGTCGACCAATATTGCGGTGGCGCATGTCGTCGTCTCTCCGCTTAACTAGCCGCAGCCGGAGCTTCCGGATGACGCGACAGAAACCGGGGCGGCCAGTTTTCGATCGTCATGCCGAGTGAGAGGGCATGAACCGCAAGGGCATCCTTGATTTCCACAAGAGACTTCTTGCCGAGATTAGGCGTTCGCAAGAGATCGGCTTCGGTCCGCTGGACGAGATCACCGATGAACTCGATCTGCTCAGCCTTCAGGGCGTTCAGAGACCGGACCGTGAGATCCAGTGCGTCGACCGGCTTGAGGAATACGGTATCCAGGGGTGCCGCGGTCGCGGCAGCGGATCCTGCCACCGGGATCCGGGCTTCTTCGCCGGCCAGGAAAACGCTAAGCTGGTTTCTCAGGATCTGCGCCGCTTTGATTACGGCCGTCTCTGCCGTCAGGGTCCCGTTGGTCTCGACCTCCAGAACCAGCCGGTCGAGGTCGGTCCGCTGCTCGACCCGGGCGTTTTCCACCTGGAACGCCACCCGGCGGATCGGGGAAAAAGACGCATCCAGACGGAGATGGCCCAGTGTTCGCCCTCCCGCCTCCTCCCGCTGAACGGCCGGAAGGTATCCCCGGCCCCGTTCGATCACGAGTTCCAGACTGAGATGCCCTTGCTTGTTGAGATGGGCGATCACGTGATCCGGATTGAGGATTTCCACCTGGTGGTCCAGCTGAATGTCGGATGCCCGCACATACCCCGGGCCGCTCTTGGTCAGCCGGAGGGTGGCACGCTCTACCGTCTCGGGGGCACGGAGGGCAAGTCCCTTGAGGTTGAGCAAGAGGTCAATGACGTCCTCATTGACTCCTTCAATGGTCGTGTACTCGTGCACAACCCCTGAAATCTCGACCTCCGTGACGGCATAGCCCGGAATCGAGGACAGGAGAACCCGGCGCAGGGCATTCCCCAAGGTATGCCCAAAACCGCGCTCGAGCGGTTCAAGGATGATTCTCGAGGCATGCGGGCCGATGGCCTCGCTTTTAACCCCATTTGCTTTCATCAGATCGCTGGCTGAATTCACCATAAGCCACCCAAAACAGTCAGTGAAGGTTTACTTCGAATAGAACTCGACGACCAAGTTCTCGTTGATGTCCGGCGAGAGGGCCGCACGCTGAGGAACCGCCTTGAAAATCCCCTTGTACTCGCCATCGTCGACCTCGATCCATTCCGGGAATCCCAAACCCTTCGCTTGGTCGAGCGCAGCACGGATGCGTGGCTGTTTACGGGCCTTGATCCGGATCGTGACAACGTCCTGTGGGCTTAGCTGGTAGGAGGGCAGGTCCACGGTCCGGCCATTCACTTCGACAGCCCGATGGCCAACCAGCTGTCGTGCCTCCGCGCGAGTCGCTGCAAACCCCATGCGGTAGACGACATTGTCCAGTCGGGATTCCAGAAGCTGAAGCAGGGTCTCGCCGGTTGCTCCGCGCCGACGCACCGCTTCCTCGTAGTAACGGTGGAACTGCCGCTCCAGAAGGCCATACATGCGACGGACCTTCTGTTTTTCACGGAGTTGCAACCCGTAGTCGGAGGATTTCGTTGTCCGGTTATGGCCATGCTGGCCGGGGGGAACTTCGTGATGACACTTGCTCGACAAGGGCCGGGCCGAACCCGTCAGAAACAGATCGGTCCCCTCACGCCGGGAAAGTTTGAGTCGTGGTCCGAGATACCGCGCCATGATAAGGTGTCTCCTCGCCCCGGTCAGACCCGCCGCTTCTTAGGCGGTCGGCAACCGTTGTGGGGAATCGGGGTCACATCGGAGATGCTATTGACCTTGAACCCCAGGTTATTGAGTGCCCGAACCGCGGACTCTCGTCCGGGACCGGGGCCTTGGACCTGGACGTCGAGATTGCGGACGCCATGGTCAGCCAGTTGCCCTGCCACTTTCTCTGCCGCAACTTGGGCCGCAAAGGGCGTGCTCTTCCTTGATCCGCGATAGCCAGCCTGACCGGCACTCGACCAAGCCAGTACATTGCCTTGGCGGTCGGTCACGGTAATGATGGTGTTGTTGAAAGACGCATGAATGTGGACCAGGGCATCCACCACCACCTTGCGTGCCTTGCGGGTACGAGAAGAACCGCTTTCATTTTCGACCATTCGTCTTCAAACCTCGTTATCGAACTGCAAAAAATCCGCCCGTCTACCGCTTGGCCTGACGTGAGCGACCCTTCCGGGTCCGCGCATTGGTACGGGTCCGTTGGCCCCGGACTGGCAATCCGCGCCGGTGGCGCAACCCTCGGTAGGTACCAAGATCCATGAGCCGTTTGATGTTCATGGCCACTTCCCGGCGGAGATCGCCTTCCACGACGAAGCGTGAAACGCCAACACGAAGTGCCTCAACCTGGGGTTCAGTGAGTTCACGAACCGGTACCAACGGATTGATTCCAGCCGCCTGACAGATCTGCCTCGCCCGCGACCGACCGATCCCGTAGATCGCGGTAAGGGCGATGGCGGCATGCTGGGTCGCCGGTATATTGACACCCGCTATTCGGGCCATGGCGAGAATCTCCCGGTCAAATGGGCAATTGTAACCAATCGATCGTACTCCGGCAAGGCCCTAACCCTGCCGTTGCTTGTGCCGGGCCTCCTTGCAGACCACCCGGATCACTCGTCCCCTTTTGACGATCTTGCAATTCCGGCAAATACGCTTGACTGAGGTTCGTACTTTCATGGCTATCCCCTGAGCGACTGGGCTAGGTGGTCCGTCGTGCGCCGTGGAAACCGGACCGCTTGAGCAGGCTTTCATATTGGTGCGACATGAGATGGGCCTGCAGCTGGGCCATGAAGTCCATGACCACGACCACAATAATCAAAAGAGAGGTCCCCCCGAAGTAGAAAGGGACGTGAAAATCTGACATGAGAAACTGGGGCAAGAGGCAGACGGCCGTGACATAGATCGATCCCCAGAAGGTCAGGCGATTGAGAATGCCATCGATGAAGCCGGCAGTCTGTTCTCCCGGACGAATGCCCGGAATGAACGCACCGGATTTCTTGAGATTGTCCGCCGTTTCCTTGGAGTTGAAGACCAAAGCCGTATAGAAAAAGCAGAAAAAGATGATGAGACCCGAGTAAAGAATCACGTAGAGGGGTTGCGGAAAACTCAGGATCGTCTTGAGACGGTCCAGCCAGAGGAACTGCTTGCTGTTTCCGAACCACCCGCCAATCAGGGCAGGAAAGAGAATCAGGCTCGAGGCAAAAATGGGTGGAATCACACCCGGCATGTTCAGCTTGAGCGGCAGATGGGAACTCTGGGCGGCATAGAGACGATTGCCCTGCTGGCGCTTGGCGTAATTCACCGTGATGCGCCGCTGGCCGCGCTCGATAAAAACCACAAACATCGTGACCAGTAACACAACGACCGCGATAAAGATCGCCATGATGGGAGACATCTGCCCGGTATTGACGAGCTGGAGGGTGCCTGCTACCGCGGAAGGCAGGCCCGCCACGATTCCGGCAAAAATGATCATTGAAATCCCGTTTCCGATGCCCCGTTCCGTCATCTGTTCTCCCAGCCACATCAAAAAGACCGTCCCCGTCACCAGGCTCACAACCGCTGTCACGATAAAACCGATGCCGGGATCGACCACCACTCCCTGGGATTGCAGGGCGATGGAAGCGAACAGGGCCTGGATGAAGGCCAAGCCGACGGTGCTATAGCGGGTGTAGCGGGTCAACTTGCGCTGGCCCGAGTACCCTTCCTTTTTCAAGGCCTCGAAACTGGGCAGCACCGAGGTCAGAAGCTGGATGACGATCGAGGCTGAAATGTAGGGCATGATGCCCAAGGCAAAAACACTCATGCGGGCCAAGGCCCCACCCGAGAACATGTTGAACATCGACAGGATGCCCCCCTGCTGTGCATTGAACAGCCGGGACAGGGCCACCGGGTTGATGCCCGGGACCGGGATATGGGCCCCCACTCGGAAAACAAATAGAGCACCGATCAGGAACAGGAAACGACCGCGTAGCTCGGCTGATCCTTTGATTCCCCCAAGGGAACCGGCCATCGCACCTGCCGTTCGCGACATGTCAATCTTCCACCCGGCCGCCCAAGGCCTCGATGCGGGCACGGGCCCCACGGGTCACGCGAAGCCCCCGGATCGTGAGTGCCTTCTCGCAGGTCCCGTTCAGGATCACCTTGACCACCCCGGTTCCCTGTGGCACCAACCGGACGCGTTTCAGAACGGCAAGATCGATCACTGGCTCCTCCAGTCGAGCGAGATCGCCCAGTCGGACTGCAGCATAGCGGCGCGAGAGCGCCGAACGGAATCCCACCTTGGGGAGACGGCGCTGCAAAGGCATCTGGCCTCCCTCGAAGCCAACCTTACGAAGCCCACCGGTTCGGGCATGCTGGCCCTTGTGGCCGCGTCCCGCTGTCTTTCCAAGCCCGGAACCCACGCCACGACCCACCCGCTTGGCACGGACGCGGGCACCCGACCCTGAATGCAAGTCATTGAGTCGCACGAGATTCATCCTCCACATCCAGCAAGCTTTGGATTTTCCGGATCATGCCCAGGTTCTCCGGTGTGGCATCAAGCAGGACGCTATGGCCCAGACGCCTGAGCCCCATGCCGTAGGCACAGGAACGCTGCCGGCTGGTTTTCTTGGCCAGACTACGCACAAGCGTCACCCGAAGACGACGAACCGCCATCATGGCTTCACCCGGAGTTGGTCTTTGGAGAGCCCGCGGCGTGCGGCAATCGACTTCGGCGACTCCAGGCCGGTAAGCGCCGCCATCGTAGCCCGGACCACGTTGATGGGATTCCTGGAACCCATGGCTTTGGCCAAGACATTGCGCACTCCCAAGACTTCAAGCAAGGAACGCATCGCACCGCCGGCTATGATCCCGGTTCCTTCAGAAGCCGGCTGAAGATACACTCGGGTGGCGCCATGGCGACCGTGGACCGCATAATGCAGAGTGCCTTGGTTGAGTGGGATCTTCAAAAGATGCCCCCTGGCTTCTTCCATGGCTTTTTGGATAGCGAGCGGAACTTCCCGGGCCTTACCGTAGCCGAACCCGACGCGCCCACGGCCATCACCCACCACCGTGAGGGCGGCGAAACCGAAGCGACGGCCGCCCTTGACCACCTTGGCCACCCGGTTGACCGCAACCAGCTTCTCTTGGAACTCGCTCGTTTCCGTAGTCTCTCGTGCCATGTACGCTCCGATCTCAACTAAAACTGGAGGCCGCCGGACCGGGCCCCTTCAGCCAGAGCCCGCACACGACCGTGATACTTGAATCCAGACCGGTCAAATGCCACCCGGTCGATACCCATGGCAACCGCACGTTCGGCCAAAAGCCGACCGACGCGCTCGGCGCGTGCGGTCTTCGGGGTACCTGGGGCCCAGGAATCTCGAACCTCGGGCTCGAGGCTTGAGGCCTGGACCAGGACCCGGCCCCCTTCGGGGGTGAAAATCTGGGCGTAGATATGGTTCGGCGTCCGGAACACGGTGAGGCGCATTGCACCTTGACGCGCAATCCGGGCACGGGCGCGGCGCGCTCGCCGCAGGCGAGAGGGTTTTTTCCCGGCAGCAGTGATCTTCAGGGTCATTTCTTCTTGGTCTCCTTCAGTTTGAGCACCTCACCGGCGTACCGGACACCCTTCCCTTTATAGGGATCGGAGCGTCGCAGCGTCCGGATCTCCGCTGCGACCTGGCCGACCCGTTGCCGGTCACATCCCTTGATCACGATTTCGGTCTGAGACGGCGTCTCGATTGTGATCTCGGGCGGTACCGGATAGATGACCGGTTTGGAATACCCCAAGGTCAACTGGAGGTTCCGCCCCTGGACTTGGGCACGGTAACCCACCCCAACCAGCTCGAGGCGGCGTTCAAATCCCCGGCTCACCCCTTCCACCATGTTGGCGACAATCGCCCGGATCGTTCCGGAGAGGGCCCGGTTCTGCCGGCTGGAACCTTGTACCGCAATGGAGAGCATGCCTTCGGCCCTTTCGAACCCCAAAGCCGGAGGACATTCCATCATCATCCGACCCCGGGGGCCCTGGATGGACACAGACTGGTCCTTGAGTTCGACCGAGACCCCCTTGGGAATCGGAATGGGACGTTTTCCGACCCGGGACATTTATCGCCCCCCCCCGTTCAGTCCAGATTTCATCAGGAAACAAGACACAGGATTTCTCCTCCTTCGCCGATAACCCGTGCTTGGCGATCACTCATGACACCCCGGGAAGTTGAAATCACCGCCACGCCATAGCCATTCTGGACCCGGGGCAAGCGACGCCGGTCACGGTAAACCCGTAGTCCCGGTCGGCTCACACGCCGCAGCAAGCGGATGGCCGGCCGACCCTCGTGGTAACGCAGACGGATCTTGAGGAGTGGAATCGGCCCATCGTTGTGCTCGTTGACCTCATCAAGATAGCCTTCCTCCTTGAGGACACGCGCCACTTCCCGCTTAAGCCGGGAAGATGGCAGTTCGACTTCCGCATGGCCAGCACGCTGGGCATTCCGGATCCGCGTCAAAAGATCAGCCAAGGGATCGGACATCGTCATCGTCGTCTCCTACCAGCTGGCCTTACGGAGACCAGGAATATCTCCGCGCATGGCCAGTTCCCGCAGGGCAGAACGGCCCAGTCCGAATTTACGGTATACCCCCCGCGCACGCCCGGTCATCGAACAGCGTCTCCGCTGGCGGCACGGGCTACTGTCGCGGGGCAGGCGCGCCAACGCATCAACTGCGTTCCGTCGCTCATCAAATGTGAGCTTGAGATCACGCGCCGCTTTTTTCAGCGCATCCCGCCGGGCCTGCAAACGCAGAGCCTGCTTTTTGCGTTTGAGTTCACGGTTGATCATTGATTTCTTGGCCATCGGTCCCCCCGTCCACCTAGTTCCGGAACGGAAATGAAAACGCCTTGAGTAGCAGCCGGGCCTCATCGTCGGTCCGGGCAGTCGTCGTGAAATTGATGTCGAGTCCACGCAGGGCATCAATCTTGTCGTAATCGATTTCTGGAAAGATGATCTGCTCGCGGATGCCTAGGGTATAGTTCCCCCGACCGTCGAAGGCACGGGGGTTGAGTCCCCGGAAATCGCGGATCCGTGGGATCGCAACCTGAATCAGGCGATCCAAGAATTCGTACATGCGCTCGCGACGGAGGGTCACCTTGCAACCAATGGGCCATCCTTCGCGGACCTTGAAACTGGCAATCGATTTCCGGGCATGTGTCACCATCGGCCGCTGGCCCGTGATAGCCGAGAGGTCGGAGACGGCGTGGTCGATGATCTTCCGGTCCCCGGTCGCCTCCCCCACTCCCATGTTCAGCGTGATCTTGCTGATACGGGGAACCGCCATGCGGTTTGCATAGCCCTGCTCCCGCATCAAACGGGGCACAATCTCCTGTTCATACTGTTGTTGCAGGCGGCTCATGGAATTCCTCTCAGGCATCCACCGATTCACCGGTCGAACGGAAGAAGCGGACCTTGCGGCCGTCTCCGAGCTTGCGGTAGCCAATCCGGGACGGCTTTTTTTCAACCGGGTTGTAAATCATGACGTTCGAGACGTGCAGCGAGGCCTCACGCTCGACGATTCCCCCTTGGGTATTGGTATTGGGATTGGGTTTGAGGTGCTTTTTGACCATGTGAATTCCTTCGATCCACACCCGGTCATCCACCACGCGCAGGACGATACCCCGACGTCCCTTGTCCCGACCGGCAATCACCACAACCTCATCCCCCTTTCGGATTCGTTTCATTGAACGCTCCTCACAGGACTTCAGGTGCCAACGACACAATGCGCATGAACCGCTCGGTCCGGAGCTCGCGCGTCACGGGTCCGAAAATGCGTGTGCCAATCGGTTCTTGCTTGTTGTTGAGAAGGACTGCCGCATTGGTGTCAAAACGGATGAGAGACCCGTCCGGACGTCGGATCCCGCGACGGGTCCGCACCACCAGGGCATCGTAGACTTCGCCCTTCTTGACTTTGCCCCGCGGCATGGCCTCACTGATGCTGACCTTGATAATGTCCCCGATACCGGCATAACGGCGCTTGGACCCGCCCAAGACCTTGATACAACGAAGCTGCTTGGCTCCGCTGTTGTCTGCCGAGGCCAGAACCGTTTCCATCTGGATCATGACACCCCCCCTCCGACGGCATCCTCATGTCCAATGACTGCCTCGACACTCCAGCTCTTGCGCTTGGAAAATGGCCGGCATTCGCGGATGCGAACGAGATCTCCTGCCTTCACGGTGCCACTTTCATCATGCGCCATGATCCGGCCCCGGCGCCGGATGTACTTGTGGTACTTGGGATGCCGGACCTGCCGCGCAAACTCGATCACCACTGACTTCGACCGCGTGGCACAAACCGCTCGTCCGGTCATAACGCGGCCCCGATCTGCTGAAATTTCATTCATCATGGACCACTCCCCGGAGACGTTCATTCAGGGCCGTCAGGATCCGAGCCGCCTCCCGCCGTGATTTCCGGAACTCATGAGGTTTACCCATCTGGCCAACTCCGCGTTCGATCCGCAGCTTGGTTAAACTGCGCTTTTCCGCGGCCAATGCCTCGGTCAGTTCCGCCGTTGTCTGGGCCCGACGTTCTTTCATGTTCATCCGAGCACCGTCCGCATCACAAAATGGGTTCGAATCGGCAATTTGGCAGCGGCAAGACGTAGGGCCTCACGGGCCACCTCCTCGGTAACCCCCTCCATCTCGTAGAGGACAAAGCCCGGACGGATCCGAGCCGCCCAGTATTCCACGTTGCCCTTTCCACTTCCCATCCGGACTTCGAGTGGCTTACGGGTCACCGGGACATCCGGGAAAACCCGGATCCATATCTTTCCGCCACGACGGACATGGTGCGTAATGGCACGACGGGCGGCCTCGATCTGGCGGGCCGTCACCATCCCCGCTTCGGCTGCTTTGAGTCCGAACTCGCCAAAGGCGACGGTATGGCCGCGTGTCGCAATCCCCCGGTTGCGGCCCTTCTGCTGCTTGCGAAATTTGCTTCGCTTCGGCTGTAACATGGTTCGATTCTCGCTCCTAGGACGTTCCGGTTTCCGCAGCGACAGGTGCCACCACCGGCTCGATCAGCTCCCCCTTGAAGATCCAGATCTTGATGCCAATCGTGCCGTACGTGGTCTTGGCCGTGGCCTGCCCGAAATCAATGTCCGCTCGCAGGGTATGCAATGGAACCCGGCCTTCGTGATACCACTCACTCCGGGCAATTTCTGCTCCGTTGAGCCTGCCCGAGACCCTGACTTTGACACCCTGTGCTCCAGCTCGCATGGCTGAAGTGACCGCGCGACGCATGGCACGCCGGAACATGATGCGGCGCTCAAGCTGATCGGCGATGCTTTGCGCAACCAGGGTGGCGTCAAGTTCCGGCTTGCGAACCTCTTGAATGTGCAGGTTTACCTCGCTACCTTGGAGGCGGCCAGCCAGCTCGCGTTCCAGTGCGGCAATTTCTTCGCCCCGCTTACCAATCACCACGCCCGGTCGGGCTGTGTGCAGCGTGACTTCGCACTGGTTGCCGCGCCGCAGGATTTCGATGCGGCTCACGGCAGCCTGGGCCAGCCGACGTCTCAGGTGCTCACGGATCTCGGCATCGGTCCGGAGCTGGCTGACAAAGGCCTTTCGCTCGGCATACCAACGCGAATTCCATTCGTTCGAGATACCGAGCCGGAAACCGATCGGATTGACTTTCTGCCCCACAGCTAACCCCCTACCTGAACGGTAATGTGGCTCGTGCGCTTGATGATGACGTTCGACCGACCACGGGCGCGGGCGTGAAAACGCTTGAGTCGCGGTCCTTCATCGACCTGGATGCGGGTAACCTTGAGTACATCCACATCGGCTCCCGCATTGTTTTCGGCATTCGCAATCGCCGATTCCAAAACCTTGAGAACCACCTGGCAGGCTGCTGGATGGCCGAAGCGAAGGATTTCGACCGCTTGCGCAACTGGTTTCCCGCGGACCAGGTCTGCCACCAAGCGGGCCTTCTGCGGCGATACTCGAGCATAACGGTGGGAAGCAATTGCATCCGTCATGGCTTAACCCGTCTTCCCGGCTGGCTGTGGTGTTTTCTTGTCGGCTGGATGCCCCTTGAAAGTCCGTGTCGGAGCGAACTCACCGAGCTTATGGCCCACCATGTTTTCGGTCACAAGAACCGGGAGGTGCTGGCGCCCGTTGTGGACAGCGAGGGTCAGCCCGACCATCTCGGGGATCACCATGGAGCGTCGCGACCAGGTTTTGATGGGACGCTTGTTATGGCTTGCACCGGCCTCGGCCACTTTGCGGGCGAGGTGGGGATCAACAAAGGGTCCCTTGCGGACGGATCTTGACATGTCAGGAACCTCGATTCATTTAACTTGGCGCCGGCGGACAATCAGACGGTCGGTCCGCTTGTTATGGCGCGTCTTGTAACCTTTGGCCGGCTGTCCCCAGGGGGACTGCGGGTGATTGCCCTTGCCTCTTCCCTCACCACCGCCATGGGGATGATCCACCGGGTTCATCGCAACCCCCCGCACCGTCGGCCGAATGCCCCGGTGCCTCTTGGCCCCCGCCTTGCCGTACGACTCGAGGTTATGCTCCAGATTGCCGACTTCCCCGATCGAGGCCCGGCATTCGACGGGAACCTTCCGGAGTTCACCTGAACGCAGTCTCAGGGTGACGAGATGTCCCTCGCGGGCGATGAGCTGTGCGCTGGCACCCGCACTACGGGCCAGTTGAGCCCCGCGTCCGGGCTTGAGTTCGATGGCATGGACCTGCGAGCCAACCGGGATGTTGCGTAGAGGAAGACAATTACCCGGGCGAATCGGTGCCTGGTTGCCAGACACAACCGTATCACCCACCCCGAGGCCCGACGGCGCCAGAATGTAGCGGCGCTCACCATCCGGGTAGAGAATGAGGGCGAGGTTGGCAGTTCGGTTGGGATCATACTCGATCCGTTCCACGCGGCCGGGAATGGTGTCCTTGTTTCTCTTGAAATCAACGATCCGGTAGCGACGCGCATGACCCCCGCCGCGGTGCCGGAGGCAGATCCGCCCGAGGTTGTTGCGTCCACCCTGCTTTCGGATCGGCTCAAGCAGCGACTCGCACGGCTCGCCGCGATACAGTTCCGGAGTCACCACTTTCACGGCAAAGCGCCGGCCCGGCGAGGTCGGTTTCGGCTTGATCAGCGCCATGACGCTTCTCCAGTGAGGCGGGGGTTCTTCATCATGGGGTTTCGACGCCTCCACCGAGATCGAGATTCTGGCCCGGCGCGAGGCACACGTAGGCCTTCTTGTACCCCGCCCGCCAGCCGGCCCGGCCGCCATGACGCTTGGTCTTCCCCGGCTGGTTGAGCAGGGTGACCCGGGCAACTTGGACGCCGAAAAGCGTCTCGATGGCACGGCGGACATCGGATTTGCTGGCCGCCGAGCCAACCCTAAAAACATACTGCCGGTGATCACTCGCCAGTCGGGTGGCTTTTTCCGTGAGGTGGGGTCCCACAATGAGATCCAAGGGTTGGAGCGACTTCTTCGTGTTCATGCCAGCCGCGCCTCGAGCTGCTTCCACGCCGGTACCGTCATCAGAACCTTCTCATAGCGCAGAAGATCAACGGGATGCAACCGCGTCAGGGGGCAGAGTTCAGCCCACGGCAGATTGCGCGAGGCCAGATCCAACCTTTCGTCAAAGGCTTCGGTGACAATCAGGACGTTCGCCAGCTGGTAACCCCTGAGCCGGGCAACCAATTCCCGCGTTTTCGGAGCTTCCAGCTTGAGTTCTTCAACGAGCAAGAGGCAGTTTTTCCGGATCAGTTCCCCCACGATGCTACGGAGGGCTCCCCGGTACATGCCGCGATTGACCTTCTGGCTGTAGTCGCGCGGAGCTGCCGCAAAAACCCGTCCACCTCCCCGCCATAGCGGACTGCGAATGCTTCCGGCACGGGCTCGTCCCGTGCCCTTTTGGCGCCAAGGCTTGCGCCCGCCTCCCCGTACTTCAGCCTTCGATTTCTGTGCCTTGCTGCCTTGCCGTCCAGCCGCGAAATAGGCCGTGACGAGCTGGTGGACCAGTGGCTCGTTGAAAGGGGCTTCAAGGCGCCCCTCGGCGATCTCCATTTCACCACCCGCATCGCCCAGAATCTTGAGCTTCACGAGACCACCTCAGCCCGTCGCGACTTGACCGCCGGTGCAACCACCACTGTCGTTCCTGGAGCACCCGGTACCGCACCACCTACAAGCAGGAGCCCCTTGCTCTCGTCGACCCGCAGTACGGGTAGATTCTGGATCCTTTGGGTATCATGGCCGAGTCGACCCGCCATGCGCTTGCCCTTGAAAACCCGACCGGGAGTCTGCCGCTGGCCAATGGAGCCTGGCGCCCGGTGCGAGAGCGAGTTGCCATGCGTTGCATCCTGGCTCGAAAAATGATGCCGCTTGATCGTGCCTGCGAAACCTTTCCCGCGCGTGAGACCCTGCACGTCAACTTTCTGGCCAGCGCTAAAAATCGCAACCGATAGAACCTGCCCAGGTGCATAGCGGGCGACATCCTCAGCCTCGATCCGCCATTCATGCAAACCGGCTGCAGCTTCGACACCTGCTTTTGCAAAATGACCGGCCAAGGCTTTCCCCACACGGGTGGGTCGACGCCGGGGACCGTGTGCCACCTGAATGGCCGCGTAGCCGTCAGTTGCAGGGTTTTTGATCTGGGTGACCGCGTTGTTCTCGACCTGGATGACCGTCGCCGCAATTACGGCACCGGTTTCGGTGACAAAACGCGTCATGCCGCACTTGCGGCCGATCACGCCAATCGTCATGGCGACTTTTCCTCATTTTGCACCGATTACGATTGACCGGCGCATAAAAAACCGAGTGAACCAGAGATTATACGTTTTTCGTCCGATCAAATCAATGGGGGCCGAACCCCCCCTGTCCCTGCGCGCCCATCCCAGTCTCGAGCTCCAAACTCCCTGGTCTCAATTGAGCTGGATTTTGACATCCACTCCGGCTGCCAAGCTGAGCTTCATGAGGGAGTCGACTGTCTTTTCAGTGGGCTCAACGATATCGATCAGCCGTTTATGGGTCCTGAGCTCGTATTGGTCACGCGCGTCCTTGTCCGCGTTTGGCGCCACCAGAACGGTATAGTGTTCGTGGCGAACCGGCAGGGGGATGGGACCCATGACTTTGGCTCCGCTTCGTTTCGCGGTATCTAGGATTTCCCGAGCCGCCTTGTCGATCAGGCGGTGATCAAACGATTTGAGCCGGATACGGATACGCTGTTGCTGTGGCATGATCGTTTCCTCAGGCGAGGACTTTGCTGACGACGCCGGCGCCCACGGTATGTCCGCCCTCGCGGATCGCAAACCGCAGACCCTCCTCCATCGCCACCGGTGA